>NZ_JBIWAL010000053.1:0-37343 GCF_044760045.1 Pseudomonas sp. NPDC098747
GCGACCGCACCTGTCCTTAAAATACAAAACGCCCGACGCGGTGCATCGGGCGTTGGGGTGAAAAAGGTGTAAACCTATTTCAGGACTAGACACTTCAGGAATTGCATCGCGTGTCCCGGCCCCATCGCTGGCAAGCCCCACGCAGTAATTGTTGGTGTTCACAAGATTGATGTTCATCACAAGACCTGTGGGAGCTGGCTTGCCAGCGATGGGGCCAGATCAGTCAGCGAAACCTCAAGCCTTCTGCTCGAAGATCACATAGATCTTGCGGCAAGCCTCCAGCACTTCCCAAGTCCCGCGAAACCCTGCCGGAATCACAAAGCGATCACCCACGCGCAACGTCTTGGCATTGCCGTCGCTGTCACGCAGCACCGAAACACCCTGAAGGATTTCGCAGTATTCATGCTCGGTGTAGTTGACCGTCCACTGACCCACTGCACCTTCCCACACGCCGGCACCCATCTGCCCGCAAGGGCTTTCGTATTGATGGAACACTGCTTGCTCGGGATCGCCCTTGAGTACTTTGGCCGGGTCCGGGCGATAGCGTTCGGCTTCGCTGGTGGTCAGGCTGATGTCGACGACGTTCTGGATGTTCATTGTTGTTATCCCCCGTGAATGCGGCGCGATGGCTGGAAAGGGCCAAAGTCTATGTTGATTAAAATCAACACCGCAAGGCCGTATAGCCACCTTATGTCAAATATATTGAAACAAACCCGGCCGCTGGTTTAGGGTGGCGGGTGCCTTGGGCCGAAATGCAGGCTGGCCAGGCAGAATTCCTGAGGACGTCGGCGAAGATCGCGCGGCGCTCGTATTCAACAAGAGGAGGACACCTTAATGACCACCCTGACTCGTGCCGATTGGGAACAACGCGCCCGCGACCTGAAGATCGAAGGCCGCGCCTACCTCAATGGCGAATACACCGATGCCGTCTCCGGCGAGACCTTCGAGTGCATCAGCCCGGTCGATGGCCGTCTGCTGGGCAAAATTGCCAGCTGTGACGCCGCCGACGCCCAGCGCGCCGTGGAAAACGCTCGCGCTACCTTCAATTCCGGCGTGTGGTCGCGCCTGGCACCGACCAAGCGCAAAGCCACCATGATCCGTTTCGCCGGCCTGCTCAAACAGCATGCCGAAGAACTGGCCCTGCTCGAAACCCTCGACATGGGCAAGCCGATCAGCGATTCGCTGTACATCGACGTTCCGGGCGCGGCGCAAGCGCTGAGCTGGAGCGGTGAGGCGATCGACAAGATCTACGACGAAGTCGCAGCCACTCCGCACGATCAACTGGGTCTGGTGACTCGCGAGCCAGTAGGCGTGGTCGGCGCTATTGTGCCGTGGAACTTCCCGCTGATGATGGCCTGCTGGAAACTCGGTCCGGCGCTGTCGACCGGCAACTCGGTGATCCTCAAGCCGTCGGAAAAATCGCCGCTGACTGCCATCCGTATCGCAGCGCTGGCTGTTGAGGCCGGCATTCCGAAAGGCGTGCTCAACGTGCTGCCGGGCTACGGCCACACCGTTGGCAAGGCGCTGGCCCTGCACAACGATGTGGATACGCTGGTGTTCACCGGTTCGACCAAAATCGCCAAGCAATTGATGATTTATTCCGGCGAATCGAACATGAAACGCGTGTGGCTGGAAGCGGGGGGCAAGAGCCCGAACATCGTCTTTGCCGATGCTCCGGATCTGCAGGCAGCCGCCGATTCCGCCGCCAGCGCCATTGCCTTCAACCAGGGCGAAGTCTGCACCGCCGGTTCGCGTCTGCTTGTCGAGCGTTCGATCAAGGACAAATTCCTGCCGATGGTGATCGATGCGCTGAAAGCCTGGAAGCCGGGCAACCCGCTGGATCCGGCAACCAACGTCGGCGCGCTGGTCGATACCCAGCAAATGAACACCGTGCTGTCCTACATCGAGTCCGGTCATACCGATGGCGCCAAACTGGTGGCTGGCGGTAAGCGCATCCTTCAGGAAACCGGTGGTACTTACGTCGAGCCGACGATTTTCGACGGCGTGAGCAACGCGATGAAGATCGCTCAGGAAGAGATCTTCGGCCCGGTGCTGTCGGTCATCGCTTTCGACACCGCTGAAGAAGCCATCCAGATTGCCAACGACACGCCTTATGGCCTGGCTGCTGCGGTGTGGACGCAGGACATCTCCAAAGCTCACCTGACCGCTAAAGCGCTGCGCGCCGGTAGCGTGTGGGTCAACCAATACGATGGCGGCGACATGACCGCACCGTTCGGCGGCTTCAAGCAGTCGGGCAACGGCCGCGACAAGTCGCTGCATGCGTTTGATAAGTACACCGAGCTGAAGGCGACGTGGATCAAGTTGTAATGCGGTAAGGGAGCCCGCTAACTCGGGCTCCCGGATGAGACAGAGATCCCCTGTGGGAGTGAGTCTCTGTGGTGAGGGGATTTATCCCCGTTCGGCTGCGAAGCAGTCGCAAAACCATTGCACGCGGTGTACCTAGTACATCGTGGTTGCAGGTTTTGGGGCTGCTGCGCGACTCAACGGGGATAAATCCCCTCGCCACAGGGGCTCGCTCCCACATTGGTTTTGTGGTGCACATAAGAATATCCACAGGAGCGTGGAACATGCGGTGGGCGACGTATTTCGCCGTGTTGGCGTCTGTCTTGAGTGTCGGCCTGGCCCTGGGGGTCAGCATGCCGTTGGTGTCGTTGCGCCTGGAAGGTTGGGGTTACGGCGCCTTCGCCATCGGCGTAATGGCGGCGATGCCGGCCATTGGCGTGTTGTTGGGCGCGAAAATCTCCAGTCATCTGGCGGCGCGTTTCGGCACGGCGAACCTGATGCGTCTGTGCCTGTGGGCCGGGGCGCTGTCCATTGGCCTATTGGCATTGTTACCGAGTTATCCGATCTGGTTGGTGCTGCGCCTGATGATCGGCGTGATCCTGACCATCGTGTTTATCCTCGGTGAGAGCTGGATCAATCAGTTGGTTGTCGAGAACTGGCGCGGGCGATTGGTGGCGCTGTACGGCAGCACTTATGCGTTGAGCCAACTGTCTGGCCCCTTGCTGCTGGGCGCGCTCGGCACTGAAGATGATTACGGCTTTTGGGTCGGTGTCGCGCTACTGATCGTCTCGCCCTTGCTGTTGCTGGGTCGCAGCGGTGCGCCGAGCAGTGACGCAAGCAGCGTGACTTTCCGCGACCTGTGGGGCTTTGCCCGCGAGCTACCGGCAATTGCCTGGGCGGTGTCGTTGTTTGCCGCGTTCGAGGCGATGATTCTGACGTTGCTGCCGGTGTATTGCCTGCAACAGGGTTTTACCACCGAAATCGCCCTGGCCATGGTTAGCACCGTGGTGGTCGGGGATGCGCTGCTGCAATTGCCGATTGGCGCGTTGGCCGATTACCTGTCGCGGCGCACGTTGTTCGCCGGGTGCGCGGTGGTGTTGATGCTCTCGAGCCTGGCGATTCCGATGCTGATCGACACCTTGCTGATCTGGCCGCTGTGGGTGTTATTTGGTGCCAGTGCCGGTGGCTTGTTCACCTTGTCGCTGATCCTCATCGGTGAGCGTTATCGCGACGATGCGCTGGTGCGAGCCAATGCGCATATCGCGCAGCTTTGGGGCGTTGGCTGTCTGATCGGGCCGTTGGCGGCGGGGGCGGGAAGTCAGTGGGTCAGCGGTCATGCGTTGCCGTGGTTGATGGCGGCTGGGGCGTTCGGGCTGGTGATTCTGCTCATGCGTCAGGGGGCATTTGGCACAGTGGCCGAGCCTGCCTGAACGTGTGTAATTACCCGTGGCAAGGGAGCTTGCTCCCTTGCCACGAATTGGTTTTTAACTCGACTACAGCATCCGTTCCAAGCCGACCGTGGTACTGAACCACGCATTGAACTGTCGCCACCAGCTCCCCGGTTCCTTTGTCAGTGTGTGCATCTGGTCGTTGTCCTCGGTCACCCAGACGATATTTCCATCCTGCAATTTCGCTTCGTAGCTGAGCGCCGGCGCCATGCCTTGCAGTGCCAGTTCGCGGACGTGTTCAGCCAGTTCGGGACTGTCGACCAACACCCCGACCTCGGTGTTCCACAGCACCGAACGAGGGTCGAAATTGAACGAGCCGATAAACGATTTCCGCCGGTCGAAGATGATCGCCTTGCTGTGCAGGCTGGAGTCCGAGCCGCGAAACGACTTGCTGTAAAACACGTGCGGGCCGCTGCCGCCACCGTCTCCGGGCTGGCGTCGCAGTTCGAACAGTTTCACTCCATGCTCCAGCAGTGCCTTACGATAAGGCGCATAACCGCCATGCACGGCTGGCACATCCGTGGCCTCCAGCGAGTTGGTCAGCATGCTCACCGAAACTCCGGCATCGGCACGCCCGGTCAGATACACCAGCCCCGGCTGGCCCGGCACGAAGTAGGCCGAGATCAAGATCAGCTCTTTGCTGACATCCGTAAGCTCTGGCGCCAGTTGCGTGGTCAGCAGCAATTGCGGGTCCGGCTCGCCTTTGGCCAACACCTTGCTCGGCGCATCCCACAGCGCCTGGTTCCAGGCCCAGATCAGCTCTTTGCGCCAGATGTCCAGGCGCGGGTCGGTTTTGAACTTCATCAACTGTTGATACAGCGCGTGATTCTGCCTGCGGCTTTCTTCCAGCGATTCCTCCAGGCGCGTACGGGTGTTCTGCAGGTCCGTGGCCGTCGGTTTGCTGGAAAGAAATTCTTCGATCGGTTTGCTCAGCGCGCTGTTCCAGTACTGATCGAAACTGTGTCCGAGCTGCTCGGCCACCGGCCCCACGCTGAGCATGTCGATGTCGGTGAAGTTCAGATTCGGCTCGGCATCGAAATACTCGTCGCCCAGATTGCGTCCGCCGACAATGGCCACGCTGTTATCTGCCAGCCACAGTTTGTTGTGCATCCGCCGATGTTGCAGCGACAGGTTGAACAGTCGCCCGGCCGCGCGGGTGATGCCGGTGCTGCGTCCCAAGTGCAGCGGATTGAACAGCCGTATGTGGATCTGCGGGTGCGCGGCCAGTGTCGCGATGATCTGGTCGAGACCGTCGCTGGTGGTGTCGTCGAGCAGAACTCGTACGCGCACGCCACGGTCGGCAGCTTTCAACAGTTCTTCCACCAGCATCCGTGTGCTGACGCCGTCATGCACGATGTAGTACTGCAAGTCGAGGCTGCTTTGCGCATTGCGGATCAGTTCGGCACGGGCGGTGAATGCCTCGGTGCTATTGGATAGCAGACGAAAACCGGACTGCCCTCCATGCGGCGCCGCCTGAGCCTGAATCGACCGGCCGAAAGCAGAGTCGGACGCTGACAGCGCCTGGCTCGGCTCGCGCGGTACATTCAGGCTCGCGCAACTGCTGAGCAGGAGCACGAGAAGTACAGGGAAAAGTAGGACCGTTCTGGATCTCAAGGCGGATCACTCGTGGCGGGTCGAAGGTCGAAGTATGGCACGGGCGTAGGACATTCTTCGGTTGGATTAAATTCACTCTGGACTTTGAATCAGCATCTGTCGAAGCGCGCTGAAATGGACTACGAAGTGCGTCGAAAACGCCATACCTACCAGGTGCCTGGAACCTACAGAAAAGCCTTTCTGAACCGGGAATGATGTGCGGGCATAACGGCCGCTCAGGACTGCGCAACGTCCTGACACGACCTGTTTATGTACCCAACCATCAACAGGTAAATAACGATGAAAAAATTCTATACAGCCAGTGCCCTGCTATTGGCACTGTCACCCTTTGCCGCTCAGGCCGGCAACGTCGACCTGACGGTCTCCGGTACGGTGATTCCGACTTCTTGCATTCCGGCATTTGCCGGTGGCAGCAACGTCAATCTGGGGCGTATTTTTTCCGCCAGTTTGAGTGCAACTGAGCAAAACTATCTGCCCCCTCGAGACGTCACTCTCAAGGTTGCGTGCGATGCACCGGCGGCGGTTGAAATCTCGGTGACCGACAACCGTGCCGCGACCAAAGTGTCAGGCTTGACGTTCAATGGCCGGACCTCTGACGCGCTCTATTACGGTCTAGGCAACACGCAGGGTGTAGGCATCGGTGGTTTTGCTCTGTTGACCGGCCAGCCACTGGCCGATGGCACACCACAAGCGTTCCTGGTGCGTACCCCGCAAAACCGGGCATGGCGTCTACCTGTCAGCGGCCTGGTGTCCAATGCACCCGTCTCTTACTCGTGGGGGCCAAGTGCTGCCGCGGGTCCTGCTGCTGCTCGGCTGCACATGTTCCCGATGCAAGTCGCGGCAGCAATTCGCCCGACCGCTGCTCTGCCGCCGACCACCGATCAGTTCCAGCTAGATGGTTCGGTGACGTTCGACGTGTTCTACCTCTGAGTTGAACACCTGACGAACCCATGCGGATCGCGTGATGCGCCTCGCAGGGGCTGAATAGCGTTAGCGCGCGTTTTTTCGCATCAAGGTATCGACCGAAATCGCCTGGCGGATTCGGCCGATGCCCGCTGGAGAATTTCATGCATCCCCTTTTTTCTTTCCAGGTGCCTGCCGCCTTCGTAGCCGTGTGCCTGTCATTTATGAGCGTCAGTAGCCATGCCGCTGGCATGGTTCCGGAAACGCCGGTTGTGGTGGTCGATCAAGCGTCGGGGGAAGCGACCCTGAATGTCCGCAACTCCGACGACCAGCCGGCATTGCTCTACAGCACCATCGAGCATATTCCCGAGGATACGGAGCCGCTGCTATTGCTCAATCCGCCGGTGGCGCGGGTGGAGCCAGGCAAAAGTCAGCAAGTGCGGTTCATTTTGCGGGATGTCGAACCGCTGAAAACCGAGCGACTGCAACGCGTGGTATTCGAAGGGATCAGCCCACGGCAAGAGGGAAACGGCGCTCAGGTGTATCTGACCGTGCGTCAGAACATCCCGGTGATTGTCCGGCCAGCCGATCTGGCTATCGACCGTACGCCCTGGAAGCGCTTGGTCTGGAGCGTTGCCGGCCAGCAAGTTCGCGTGAGTAACCCGAGTCCGTATGTGGTCAGGCTGTCCAAAGCGGTGAACCTGATTCCCGGTGGCGTCACGCTCGATCTGCAACGCACTTACATTCTGCCGGGCGAAGTGCTGATGCTCGACACACCGTCGACATTGGCCAGTCACGTACGGTTATTTCCGGCGACAACTTACGGTTTTGCCGTCGACAGCTTCGACGCGCCGTTGATCGTTCAAAAATGAAACGCAGCGCGCAGATCCAGCGTGTGTTTTGCGCTGTCCCCTGGTGGCTGGCGCCGGTCCTCTTGATGCCTTCAGCCGCCTCGGCCCAGACGTATACCGAGTTCGACCCAGCGGTACTGGAGGCACGCGGTATCGACCCTGCCACCGCCCGGTTTTTCGGCGTTGAACCCCGTTTCACGGCCGGACGCAGTCGAGTGGCGCTTGAGGTCAACGGCAGGGCTTTGGGTTCGATTTTGGCGACGTTTAATGGCGACGGGCATTTGTGTCTCGATATCCGGTTACTGGATCAGGCGTCCATTGCAGTGCCTTCCGGCCTGCCTGACAACGCCGAGAATGGTAGCTGTGCTCACGTCGAGGATCATCTCCCCGACGTGCAAGTACGGCTTGATCCCGGTTCGCAAAGGGTGATGCTGCTGGTGCCGACTGGTTTGCTGCTTGAACCCAAGTCTGCTGCGCGCGCCTGGCAGTCGGGCGGCAGGGCCGGGTTGTTCAACTACGACGCGCTGGTGGTGAGCGACTCCAGTCTTGGCCATTCGACCCAATATCTGAACCTTGGCACCGAGTTGGGTTTCAACGCTGCCGATTGGGTGGTGCGCAGTCGGCAGAACTACACCTCATTTGCGGATACCGAGCGTTTCGATGTCCTCTATACCCAGGCTTCTCGCACATGGGAGGCGTATGCGGCGCAGGTGCAAGTCGGGCAGCTCAACTTGCGTTCATCGTTGTTCGCGGGCGAGCCGTTCACGGGTATTCAAATCTTGCCGGACTCGGCCTTGGCCGGGGCCGTGCCAGAAGATGCCGGCAGCGGCTCGGTCGTGGAAGGTCATGCACCTTCGCCCGCGCGGATCGAAGTCCGGCAGAGCGGCGTGGTGGTCTATTCCACCGTAGTACCGGGCGGGCCGTTTGCACTGCGCAATTTGCCACTGTTGAGTCGCCATCTGGATCTGGAAGTTACGGTTGTGGCCGAAAGTGGTGAGCGCCACGTATTTCTCGTTCCGGCAGCCTCTTTGAGAGCCCCGACCCTGCCGGCGAAACCCGGATATGGGCTCGCGGCAGGAAAGGTCCGGCGAATGCGCAATGATGACCGCGAAGCGCCGACCTTCGTGGCGGCCAACAAAGACTGGTTGTTGGGCTCGGCGACTGGCTTCAGCGCCGGGATCATGGGTGCCGGCGACTATCGTTCCGCAGGGTGGGAATTAACGCAGGCTGTGGGCATGGGGGCGGTGGTCAGCGTGCAGCAGCTTAATTCCGTGACCGTGAATTCGGGTCAGGGCCGGAGGACGCAAGCGGCGCTCGGGATGCCTTTGGGCTACGGCCTGTCAGCCAGTCTCAATATGAGCCGGCGCAGTGGGGGTTTTCGTACCTTGGCGCAGGTGGGACGGGAAGAGTTGGACCAGCAAGCCGAGCGACAATGGGGCGCTGGAATCAATCATTCGAGTCGTGACTGGGGCGCCTTTTCCGGTTTCTGGTCGACGTATGCGGGGCAGGGCAGCACGCAACATTCGCGGATGGGGGCGACATGGTCGCAAACTTTTTCCAGGGCCAACTTATCGCTCAGTGTTCAGCGCGAAAGCAGCAGCTCCGCCATGGGGGGGCGAGGTGACAGCGTCTACCTGACCGTTAGTCTTCCGCTGGGAAGCAAACGCAGACTGAGCACATTCGCCCGCCACGATGAGCACCGGGGCTCGCGCACAGGCGTGCGTTACGCCGAACAATTGAGCGACACGATGGATTACAGCATGGGCATGGAGCGTACACAGAACGGGCAAACCGACTTCAATGCCCGGCTCAGTGCATTGCCGCGTTACACCAGCGTCGACCTTGGCTACTCGCGTAACAGCGTCGGCTCGAGCCGTTATGACGCCGGGCTGCGCGGTGGTCTGGTGCTGCACGAAGCGGGCGTGACGCTATCGCCTTATCCGGTGCGCGAGACCTTTGCGCTGGTCAAGGCAGGTGATGATGCCGGTATCCAGCTGAGCACGCCGCAAGGTCCGGTCTGGACCGATGGCGCGGGGCGGGCAGTGGCTTCCAGTTTGTCGGCGTGGCGCACCAATCGAGTCGAAATCGACACCCGCAGCCTGCCGCGCAATGTGGATGTACTCAATGGTTATCAGGAAGTCGAAGCCGGACGTGGCGCCGTGCCGCGCCTGGACTTTCCCGTAGACACCGTGCGCCGTCTGATGCTGCAGGTGCGTACGCCTGACGGTTTACCCGTCCGTAAAGGTGCATCGGTGCAGGATGCCCAGGGCAACTACCTGACCAATGTGGTGGATGCCGGGCTGGTGTACCTGATCGATGCGCCAGTCCTGGTGCGGTTGCGGATCGACTCCGGCAGCGGTCAAGCCTGCCAGGTCGAGGTCGATGCGCCGGGTAGTCGCGACCCCGATAAGCTGTATGCAACGGTCGACGCTGTCTGCCAATCAGCCGAGGGCCAGTAGCCGGATCGCCGCCGCGCCAACTTTGCGCACCGCCTCTTCAATTTGCGGCGTTGGTTTGGCCGCGTAGTTCATCCGCAGGCAATTGCGGTACTTGCCCGAGGCGGAAAAGATGCTGCCAACGGCAATCTGTACGCCCTCATCGAGTAGCGCACGATTCAGTTTCAGCGTGTCGAAACCTTCCGGCAGTTCGACCCACAACATGAAACTGCCCTGCGGGCGGCTGGCGCGAGTGCCCGCGGGGAAATAGCGCGTCACCCAGTCGATCATCATGTCGCGATTGCGTTGGTATTGAGTGCGCATCCGCCGCAAATGCGGTTCGAAGTGGCCGGATTTGAGAAATTCGGCAATGGCGATTTGCGGTTGCGGCGCGGTCGATCCAGTACTGATGTATTTCATGTGCAGCACCCGTTCCAGGTATCGGCCCGGCGCGACCCAGCCAATGCGCAGCCCCGGTGCCAACGTTTTGGAAAACGAACTGCAAAGCAACACGCGGCCGTCTTCATCGAAGGATTTGATCGTGCGTGGGCGCGGATAGGTGTAGGCCAGTTCGCCATACACATCGTCCTCGATGATCGCCACGTCGAAGCGCTGTGCCAGGTTGAGCAGGGCGCGTTTGCGCGACTCCGGCATGATGTAGCCGAGCGGGTTGTTGCAGTTGGGGGTGAGCTGGATGACCTTGATCGGCCACTGCTCCAGCGCCAGTTCCAACGCTTCGAGACTGATACCAGTGAGCGGGTCGGTGGGGATTTCCAGGGCTTTCATGCCAAGCCCTTTGAGCGTCTGCATGGCGCCGTGGAAGCTTGGCGAATCCACCGCGACGATGTCGCCGGGCTCGCAGATCGCACGGATGCTGGTGGACAGCGCTTCGTGGCAACCGGTGGTGACGACGAGGTCGCTGGCGCTCAACTGGCAGCCGGAATCAAGCATCAGCCGGGCGATCTGTTCGCGCAGTTCAAGCGTGCCGTGAATGTTGTCGTAATACAGGCCGGGCATGTCCTGGCGCCGGCTGATCCGTGCCAGTCCGCGCAGCAGCGGCTTCATGGTCGGTGAGCTGATGTCGGGCATGCCGCGACCAAGTTGCACCACGTCCTTGCGCGGCACCGCGCGAATCAGCTCCAGCACCTGATCCCACTGAGAGATCTCCACCGGGCGTTGCGCCGGTCGGCCGATGGCGGGCAGCTCCGGCAGATCGCGCCCGACCGGCACGAAGTAGCCGGATTTGGGTTTCGGCGTGGCCAGCCCACCGTCTTCAAGCATGCGATAAGCCTGCTGCACCGTGCTGAGGCTGACGCCATGTTCTACGCTCAAGGCGCGCACCGACGGCAGCCGATCGCCAGGACGATAGAAGCCTTGTTCGATGCGTGTGCCGAGCAGTTCGGCAAGGTTCACATAAAGCGTCATGGCACTGCCTCGATGCAGGTGATTCGAAAAACCAGTACAGATGCGGCGTAAATCGACAATTCAGTGGCAGATACAGCAAATCTGTATGGAAGTAATACAGACAGGTTGAATCTGTAATGCTTTTGCCGACCCGCGCATCATGGAATCTCTGGCTACCCAAGTAAACAGGAGCGACAAAAATGAACGGCTTGAGCGATGTGCGGCTGACGTTACACAGTCAGGAACTGGAGGCAGGGCAGGAGGACAGTGCGTGGAATGCGGCCATGCGCAACGCGCCGTCCGGCCTGAGTCGCTGGGGTCTGTTGTGGCATCGTCTGCACACGCGCAAGGCGTTGCTGGGCATGACAACCGATCAGCTCAAGGATGTCGGGCTGTCGCGTGAGCAAGCGCTGGAGGAGGGGTTGAAGCCGTTCTGGCGGATCTGAAATCAGCAGTGATCTTTAGATTCGCGAGCAAGCTCGCTCCCACATTCGACCGTATTTGGCATACAGACCTCGGTCAACTGTGGGAGCGAGCTTGCTCGCGAAGACGTCGTCAGGGACGCTGAAAGTCCATCAGACCAACTCTTTAAGGCGATGCCACAACATCCCCAACGCTAACAGCGGCGAGCGCAAATGCTTGCCGCCGGGGAAGGTGATGTGTGGCACCTTGGCGAACAGATCAAACCCGCCGCTGTGCTGCCCGCTGATCGCTTCGGCCAGCAACTTGCCCGCCAGGTGCGTGGCATTCACGCCATGCCCGGAATACGCCTGGGCGTAATACACATTCGGTTGATCCGCGAGCCGACCGATCTGCGGCAGACGGTTGGCGCCGATGCCGATCATCCCGCCCCACTGATAATCGATTTTCACCCCGGCCAATTGCGGAAACACTTCAAGCATCTTCGGCTGCATGTACGCGCCGATGTCCTTTGGATCGCGTCCCGAATAATGGCAGGCACCCCCGAACAACAAGCGGCGATCCGCTGAGAGCCGGTAGTAATCCAGCGCCACTCGCTGGTCGCAAACCGCCATGTTCTGCGGCAGCAATTGCTGAGCCAGTTGTTCGCTCAACGGCTCGGTGGCGATGATGTAGCTGCCGGCGGGCAGCACTTTGCCGCTGAGCTGCGGATTGAGGTTGTTCAGATAGGCGTTGCAGCCCAGCACCAGGGTTTTCGCGCGCACTGAACCTTGGGCGGTATGCACGCGCACTTGCGGGCCGTAATCAATGCGCGTGACGGCCGACTGCTCGAACAGTCTGACGCCCAGTTGCTGCGCGGCTGCGGCTTCGCCCAGCGCCAGATTCAGCGGGTGCAGATGGCCGGAACCCATGTCGATCAAACCGCCGATGTAGCGTTTGGAACCGACCACGTTGCCCATCTCACTGGCTTGCAGCAGACGGGTTTCGTGGCGATAACCGAGGCTGCGCAACTCCTCGGCATCTTCGGCAAAGCCTTCGAGGTCCGACGGCTTGTTGGCGAGGTCGCAGTAGCCCCAGGTCAAGTCGCAGGCAATCTGAAAACGCTCGACGCGCTGACGGACAATTTCCACCGCCTCCAGCCCCATCAGTTTCATCTGCCGCACGCCGTCGGTACCGATCACGTTGGCGAACTGATCAAGCCCATGGCCAACCCCGCGAATCAGCTGCCCGCCATTGCGACCGCTGGCGCCCCAACCGATCTTGTGCGCTTCCAGCAATACGACGCTGAGGCCGCGTTCGGCCAGTTCCAGCGCGGTATTCAGCCCTGAGAAACCACCGCCGACCACGCACACGTCCGCAATTACCTCACCCTGGAGCAGCGGATGGTCCGGTTGCGGCAGACTGCTGGCGGCGTAGTAAGAGGCAGCGTGAGGTTGGCTCGCGGTGGTTTGGGCGCGGGCAGTCATGGGCGTCATCCTGAGCGGGGTGTCGAGAAAATTTGACGGAGCATAAGCCGCAGGCGCGAGGCCGGGCAACACTGGTCGGGCGTTGCTGTCTGGATCACGGCTTTTGCGGCACAATTGCCGCCTATTCCACGTTGGTCACCGTTTCGATGAGCTGCAACAGCGAGAAAATCCGCGCCCTGCGTCAGCAGATCCCCTCGTTCGACTGCGTGCCGGGCTGCCACGACTGCTGCGGGCCGGTGACCACCTCGCCCGAAGAGATGGCGCGCCTGCCGCGCAAGACCCGCGCCGAGCAGGATGCGGCGATGGAAGAGCTGAACTGCGTGCACCTGGGGCCGAATGGCTGCACGGTGTATGGCGAACGGCCGCTGATTTGCCGGTTGTTTGGTACGACGAAGACGTTGCCGTGCCCGAATGGGCGGGGGCCGTTGGAGTTGATTCATCCGCGCGTTGAAAAGCAGATTTTCGAGTACATGGCGGAGAATCGGCAGGTGTTGGTTTAGCGGGTTCACTCTGAACCGAGTTGACGCCATCGCGAGCAAGCTCGCTCCCACATTTGGAATGTATTCCCCTGTGGGAGCGAGCTTGCTCGCGAAGAGGCCGGATCTGGCAACACAAACATCAATCCGGAATCGGCAGGCTCAAGCTCTCCTTCACCTCTTCCATAACGATATAGCTCTTCGACTCGCGCACATGCGGCAGTTTGAGCAGGATGTCGCCCAGCAACTTGCGGTACGAAGCCATCTCGGAAATCCGCGCCTTCACCAGATAGTCGAAATCCCCTGACACCAAGTGACACTCCAGTACGTGGGGCAACTTCAGCACCGCGCGTCGGAACTCTTCGAAAGTGTCGCCGGATTTGTAGTCGAGGCTGATCTCGACGAACACCAGCAGACTACCCTTCAGGTGCTGTGGATTGAGGCGGGCGTTGTAGCCCATGATGATCCCTTCGCGCTCCAGTCGCCGCACCCGCTCGGTGCATGGCGTGGTGGAGAGGCCGACCTTTTCCCCTAGTTCGGTAAAGGAAATCCGCCCGTCAGCCTGCAGGATCCGCAAGATGTTGCGGTCGATCTTGTCCAGCTCACGTTTGGTCTGAGTGTTGGTACGCATAGGGGATGCGCCTCCGTGAAAAGGGTTTTTGCCGAGAATTGTCGCCAAATATAGGCGCTTATACAGTGAAAAGCACTGGCAAATCTTTTTTACACTGCGCGCATCATTGCTCTAACAACAGACGTACGCGGCACGCCGCGATGAGGGATACAAAAATGCGCGTAATGGTCTTGGGTAGCGGCGTCATCGGTACCGCCAGTGCTTACTATCTGGCCCGTGCCGGGTTTGAAGTGGTGGTGGTCGACCGGCAGCCAGCCGCCGCCATGGAGACCAGTTTCGCCAACGCCGGCCAAGTGTCGCCGGGCTATGCCTCGCCGTGGGCTGCGCCGGGCGTACCGCTCAAGGCCATCAAGTGGCTGCTGCAACGCCACGCGCCACTGGCCATCAAGGCCACCGCCGACATTGACCAGTACTTGTGGATGGCGCAGATGCTGCGCAACTGCACCGCCAATCGTTACGCGGTGAATAAGGAGCGCATGGTGCGTCTGTCCGAGTACAGCCGCGACTGCCTCGACGAGCTGCGTGCTGAAACCGGCATCGCCTACGAAGGCCGCAGCCTCGGCACGACGCAGTTGTTCCGCACTCAGGCGCAACTGGATAACGCCGCCAAAGACATCGCCGTACTGAAGGAATCTGGCGTGCCGTTTGAGGTCCTTGATCGCGCCGGCATTGCCCGCGTCGAGCCGGCTCTGGCGGGCGTTACCGATATTCTCGCCGGTGCCCTGCGCCTGCCGAACGACCAGACCGGCGACTGCCAGATCTTCACCACGCGTCTCGCCGAAATGGCGGTGCAACTGGGTGTTGAATTCCGTTTCGGCCAAAACATCCAGCGCCTCGATTTCGCCGGTGATCGCATCAACGGCGTGTGGATCGACGGCAAGCTGGAAACCGCTGATCGCTACGTATTGGCGCTGGGTAGCTACTCGCCGCAATTGCTCAAGCCGCTGGGCATCAAGGCGCCGGTCTACCCGCTCAAGGGTTACTCGCTGACCGTGCCGATCACCAACCCGGCGATGGCCCCGACTTCGACCATTCTCGACGAGACCTACAAGGTCGCGATCACCCGCTTCGACAACCGCATCCGCGTGGGCGGCATGGCCGAGATCGCCGGTTTTGACCTGTCGCTTAACCCGCGTCGGCGCGAAACCCTGGAGATGATCGTCAACGACCTTTATCCTCAGGGCGGCAATCTGGCCGAGGCGAGCTTCTGGACCGGCCTGCGTCCGACCACGCCGGACGGTACGCCGATCGTCGGTGCCACGCCGTTCAAGAATCTGTTCCTCAACACCGGTCACGGCACGCTCGGCTGGACCATGGCTTGCGGTTCCGGCCGTTTGCTGGCCGACCTGATGGCGAAGAAAAAGCCGCAGATCAGCGCCGAAGGCCTCGATATTTCCCGTTATGGCAACACGACCCAGGAGTCCGCAAAACATGGCAATCCAGCGCCAGCTCACCAATGAGCGCATGAGTCAGATCGTCAGCCATAACGGCACCGTGTATCTGGCCGGGCAAGTCGGTGACGATTTCGATGTAGGGATTGAACAGCAGACCCGCGATGTGCTCGGCAATATCGAGCGCTTGCTGGATCTGGCCGGCACCGATAAGCAGCATCTGCTGTCGGTGACGATTTACCTAAACGACATCGAGGCGCACTTTGCCGGCATGAACTCGGTGTGGGACCAGTGGTTGCCCAAAGGCGCCGCCCCGGCCCGTGCCACCGTCGAAGCGAAGATGGCCAAGTCGAGCATTCTAGTGGAAATGTCGGTGGTTGCCGCGCTGCCGTAAGCGCGATGTAAAGATCCCTCTCCCGGCGCTGTCGGCGGTTCACGCTGTCAGCAGGCGCCGGTTTTTATTCCCATGACCGCCTAGAAGTCTGCCGCCATGCGTCCTGCCCGTGCCCTGATCGACCTTCAAGCCCTGCGTCACAACTACCGAATTGCCCGCGAAGTCACTAGCGCCAAGGCGCTCGCGGTGATCAAGGCGGATGCTTACGGCCACGGCGCGGTGCGTTGCGCCCAAGCGCTGGAAGGCGAGGCGGATGGTTTTGCGGTGGCGTGTATCGAAGAGGCTCTGGAGCTACGCGCCGCCGGCATTCGTGCCCCGGTGTTGCTGCTTGAAGGTTTTTTCGAAGCCGATGAGCTGGCGCTGATTGTCGAGCATGATTTCTGGTGTGTGGTGCATTCGCTGTGGCAGCTCGAAGCAATCGAACAAGCCAACTTGAGCAAGCCGATCACCGTGTGGCTAAAGCTTGATTCGGGCATGCACCGCGTTGGCCTGCATCCCAAGGACTACCCGACGGCTTATCAACGCCTGCTGGCCAGCGGCAAAGTGGCGAAGATTGTGCTGATGAGCCACTTCGCCCGCGCCGACGAACTGCACGAGCAGAGCAGCGCCGCTCAGGTCGCCGTGTTCGAAGCGGCGCGTCAGGGCCTGGCGGCTGAGGTCAGCCTGCGCAACTCGCCAGCGGTGCTCGGTTGGCCGCAGATCCACAGCGATTGGGTGCGCCCGGGGATCATGCTCTACGGTGCCACGCCGTTTGAAGAATCCCACACCGTGGCCGGGCGTCTGCTGCCGGTGATGACCCTCGAATCGAAAGTCATCAGCGTGCGTGAATTGCCGGCCGGCGAGCCTGTTGGCTATGGCGCCAAATTCATCACCGATAAACCGATGCGTATCGGCGTGGTCGCCATGGGTTACGCCGATGGCTACCCGCGTCAGGCGCCAACCGGCACGCCGGTTTTAGTCGCGGGCAAACGCAGCCGCATCATTGGCCGAGTATCGATGGACATGCTCTGCATCGACCTCACCGATGTGCCAGAAGCCGGATTGGGTTCGACCGTCGAGCTGTGGGGCAAAAACATCCTTGCCAGCGAAGTGGCGCAGTGCGCCGACACCATTCCTTATCAGATCTTCTGCAACCTGCGTCGAGTGCCAAGGCTCTATTCCGAGGGTTGAGGCCGCTACGGAGCCCGCGTGTTGTAAATACTGAACGCTGTCGCCATGATAACGCTCAATATTTCTACAACATCAGGAGGCTTAAGCCTTGGACGTCGGTGAACGACTGCAATCGATCCGCAAGCTCAAAGGGCTTTCCCAGCGTGAACTCGCCAAGCGCGCGGGCGTCACCAACAGCACCATTTCGATGATCGAAAAGAATAGCGTCAGCCCTTCGATCAGTTCGCTGAGGAAGGTTCTGGGCGGGATTCCCATGTCCATGGTCGAGTTCTTTTCCGAAGAGATCCTGCAGGAAATACCGACCCAGATCGTTTACAAGGCCAACGAGCTGATCGACATTTCCGACGGCGCCGTGACCATGAAGCTGGTCGGCCGCGCGCACCCGAGCCGGGCCATCGCGTTCCTCAACGAAATCTACCCGCCGGGCGCCGACACCGGCGAAGAAATGCTCACCCACGAGGGCGAGGAAACCGGGATTCTGGTGGAGGGTCGTCTGGAACTGGTGGTGGGTCTTGAAACTTTTATTCTCGAAGCCGGCGACAGCTACTACTTTGAAAGTACCAAGCCGCATCGTTTTCGTAATCCGTTCGACTTGCCTGCGCGACTAATCAGCGCAGCCACGCCGGCAAATTTTTAAACAAAGAGGCGCCAAGCCATAAAGGCGAAGGCATCCGAACAGTTTTTCCACAGCGCGGTATAACCCCTTCGACTATGGGGTTGTTTCAGTGTGGCGGGCTAACCGCTATACTTGCGCCCGCCTGCGAACCGTGGCCGCAGGCGTGAATACCCACCCCGGAGGGTGAACGCGTGAACCTAATTATGAAAATGCTGGCTGCACCAGCAACCGTACTGGCCCTCTGGGCTGTCAGCGCTCAAGCTGCGACGAATGACGACATTGCCAAACGCCTCGAGCCCGTCGGCCAGGTGTGCGTGCAAGGTCAGGAATGCAAAGGGATGGAAGTGGTGGCGACTGCCGGCGGCGGTGATGCCAAGACGCCAGACTCAATCATTGCCAAACATTGCAATGCTTGCCACAGCACTGGCCTGTTGGGCGCGCCGAAAATTGGTGATACGGCAGCGTGGAAAGAGCGCGCCGATAAGCAAGGCGGCGTCGACGGCATCCTGGCCAAAGCCATCACCGGCATCAACGCCATGCCGCCCAAAGGCACCTGTGCCGATTGCTCGGATGCCGATCTGAAAGGCGCGATCGAGAAGATGTCAGGCCTGAAGTAAGGCGCTCTTCTGATAAAAAAACCGTCTTCGGACGGTTTTTTTGTGCCTGCAATCCAGAGCCCCTCACCCCAGCCCTCTCCCGGAGGGAGAGGGGGCCGACCGAGGTGTCTTGCGTCATACATCGACCTGAAATATCCCGTCGATTATGGATTTGGCACAACCTCTTTCACGTCGATTATGGATTCGGTACAGCATTTTCAGGTCGGCGTATCTTCACAACATCCCCCAATCAGTCCCCTCTACCTCTGGGAGAGGGCTAGGGTGAGGGTGGCGGTCTGAAGCTGTAACCACATCCGGAAAAAAACACAGATCCAATCCCACGCTGTTCATTGCAGCAAACTCAAGGCAAGCTCGGTCTACCCCTATTCACGGAACGGGCGGGAGGCTTCAGATGGTGCAGTTGTGTTCGATCGAACAGGCAGTGGACGACGTGCTGGCGCGGTTGCCGGCGCATATCCACATGGGCTTGCCGCTGGGGCTGGGCAAACCCAATCACTTCGTCAACGCGTTGTACCGGCGCGTCAAAGGACTGCCCGATCGGCAACTGACGATCTATACGGCGCTGTGCCTGGGTCGTCCGAGTCTGGGCGACGGTTTGCAGAAGCGCTTTATCGAGCCCTTTGTCGAGCGCGTATTCGGTGACTACCCGGAGTTCGATTTCCTCGCCGACCTGCACCGCGACAGCCTGCCCGCGAACATCCGCATCCAGCAGTTCTTCATGCAGCCCGGCAGCCTGCTCCACAGCGCGCCCGCCCAGCAGGATTACGTCAGCAGCAATTACAGCCACGCCGCCCGCGACATCAACGCCGCCGGCCTGAACCTGGTGGCACAATTGCTCGCCAGCAGCAGCGAACACCCGGATCGCTTGAGCCTGAGCTGCAACCCGGACATCACCCTCGACCTGTTACCGATGATCGCCAAGCGCCGCGAAGCCGGGGAGACAATTCTTCTGGTCGGCCAGGTTCATACCGAGCTGCCATACATGCCCGGCGACGCCGAGGTCGATATCGACACCTTCGATTTGCTGATCGACGAGAAGGACAGCAGCACGCTGTTTTCCACGCCGAACATGCCCGTCGGTTTTCAGGATCACTTCATCGGCCTGCATGCCAGTGCGTTGGTGCGCGACGGCGGCACGTTGCAGATCGGCATCGGCTCGATGGGTGATGCGCTGACCGCTGCACTGTTGGCGCGCCAGGCGGATAACGCCGGTTATCAGGCCTTGCTCGCTGATGTAAACCTCAGCCAGTGGGCGCAATTGATCGAGTGCGAGGGCGGCACTGCGCCGTTCGCCAAAGGCCTGTACGGTTGCAGTGAAATGTTCGTCAACGGTCTGCTGGTGCTGGCGGATGCGGGGATTATCCGGCGCAAGGTCTACCCCGACGTGCAGACGCAGGAGCAGGCCAACGCAGGCACCCTCGACGAAGCGGCGCAGACTGACGGCATCTCGGTGCACGGCGGTTTCTTCCTCGGGCCCCGCAGTTTCTACGAGCGCCTGAGTGAGTTGCCGCAGAGTAAGCGGCTCGAATTCAACATGACCCGCATCAGCTACATCAACGAGTTGTACGGACAGGAAGAGCTAAAGCGACTGCAACGCATCGATGCGCGATTCATCAACACGGTGTTCAGCATGACGTTGCTAGGTGCCGGTGTGGCCGATCAACTGGAAGACGGGCGGGTGCTCAGCGGCGTTGGCGGACAGTACAACTTCGTCGCCCAGGGCCATGCCCTGCAAGGTGCGCGGTCGATGCTGATTCTGCGCAGCTGGCGTGAGTCCGGCGGCGAGGTCAATTCGAACATTGTCTGGGAGTACGGCCACTGCACCATCCCTCGGCATCTGCGCGACATCGTGGTCACCGAATACGGCATCGCCGATCTGCGCGGCAAAACCGACGCGGCAGTGATCGAAGCGCTGCTGAATATCAGCGACTCGCGCTTCCAGCCTGGGTTGATCGAACAGGCACAAAAGGTCGGCAAACTGCCGAATGATTTCCGTATTGATCCGCGCTTTGCTGACAACATGCCAGAGCGCTTGCAGGCAATTGCCGCACGTCATCCGAATCTGTTTCCGGAGTATCCGCTGGGCTGTGATTTCACCGCGATCGAGCGGGATTTGCTGCGAGCGCTGAACTGGCTGAAGAGCAAATTCAAGCTGACCGAGATTCTGGAACTGGGCAAGGCAGCGCTGGATGCGCCCCAGGCTTCGCTGTATCCGGAGCATCTGGAGCGGATGCAGCTCGCGAACCCGGAAGGCTTGAAAGAAGATCTATTTCAACGCTTGCTGCTCACGGGCCTTAAAGCCACCGCGCAGTAACTGCCCAACCAGAAACCACTGTGGGAGCTGGCTTGCCAGCGATGGCGGTGTTTCAGCCAACATCAATGTTGGCTGACAGGGCCTTATCGCTGGCAAGCCAGCTCCCACAGGTATTGGGGTGTGCTTGCGGCTTTCAGCTGTTATTCGATGAAGGTAACAACGCCATCCTTCAGCGATTGCACGCGGGCCAGCGACTCAACGCGATAGCCCTGCGAATCCAGTTCGGCACGGCCGCCCTGGAACGATTTCTCGATGACGATGCCCAGACCGGCGACGGTGGCGCCTGCCTGTTTGATGATCGAGATCAGCGCCTGGGACGCCTTACCGTTGGCCAGGAAGTCGTCGATGATCAGCACGCGGTCGCTGCTGGTCAGATGACGCGGGGAGATGGCCACGGTGCTTTCGGTCTTCTTGGTGAACGAGTAAACGGTCGCCGACAGCAGGTTTTCAGTCAGGGTCAGGGACTGTTGCTTGCGGGCGAAGATCACCGGCACGCCGAGGTTCAGACCGGTCATGATCGCCGGGGCAATGCCCGAAGCTTCGATGGTGACGATCTTGGTGATGCCCGAGTCCTTGAACAGCGAGGCGAACTCGTCGCCGATCAGCTTCATCAGGGCCGGGTCTATCTGGTGGTTCAGAAAGGCATCGACTTTCAGAACCTGATCGGAAAGCACGATGCCTTCTTCGCGAATTTTCTTGTGCAGTGCTTCCATGAAGCGTTCCTCGTTCAGCGCATGCGCGCCTTAATCAAAAAAAGTGGTCAATTCTAGCGCTTTAACATCGCGCGTATATCGGCCAATGCGCTGTTGCCACGCACGGCTTTGACTTCGGTCGGTGTGTCGTCGTTGCCTTCCCACGCCAGATCGTCCGGTGGCAGCTCATCGAGGAAGCGACTCGGCGCGCAGTCGATGATCTCGCCGTACTGTTTGCGCTTGGCGGCGAAGGTGAAGGCCAAGGTCTGGCGGGCGCGGGTGATGCCCACGTAAGCCAGGCGGCGTTCTTCTTCGATGGTGTCGGCTTCGATGCTGGAGCGGTGCGGGAGGATTTCCTCTTCCATGCCCATGATGAACACGTAGGGGAATTCCAGGCCTTTGGAGGCATGCAGGGTCATCATCTGCACGCCTTCGGCGCCGTCCTCTTCTTCCTGCTGACGTTCCAGCATGTCGCGCAGGACCAGTTTGCCGATGGCGTCCTCGACGGTCATTTCGCCTTCTTCGTCCTTCTCGAGGGTGTTTTTCAACGCCTCGATCAGGAACCAGACGTTGCTCATCCGGTAGTCCGCTGCCTTGTCGCTGGAGCTGTTGGTACGCAGCCAGTTCTCGTAGTCGATGTCCATGACCATGCTGCGCAGGGCCGAGATCGGGTCTTCGCCGGCGCACTGCTCGCGCACTTTGTCCATGAAGCGCTTGAAGCGCGACAGACGATCGGTGAAGCGACTGTCCAGGTGTTCGCCAAGGCCGATTTCATCGGTGGCGGCGTACATCGAGATTTTGCGTTCGGTAGCGTAGTTGCCGAGCTTTTCCAGGGTGGTCGAGCCGATTTCGCGGCGCGGCACGTTGATCACCCGCAGGAAGGCGTTGTCGTCGTCCGGGTTCACGATCAGGCGGAAGTAGGCCATCAGGTCCTTCACTTCCTGGCGGCCGAAGAAGCTGTTGCCGCCGCTCAGGCGATACGGCACCTGGTGGTGCTGCAGTTTCAGCTCGATCAGCTTGGCCTGATAGTTACCGCGATAAAGAATGGCGAAATCGCTGTACGGTCGGTCGGTGCGCAAGTGCAGGCTGAGGATTTCCATGGCCACGCGCTCGGCTTCGGCGTCCTCGTTGCGGCAGCGGATCACGCGGATCTCGTCGCCGTGCCCCATCTCACTCCACAGCTGTTTCTCGAATTCGTGCGGGTTGTTGGAGATCAGCACGTTCGCGCAGCGCAGGATGCGGCTGGTGGAGCGGTAGTTCTGCTCGAGCATCACCACTTTCAGCGAAGGGTAATCGTCCTTGAGCAGCATCAGGTTTTCCGGCCGCGCGCCGCGCCAGGCGTAGATCGACTGGTCGTCGTCGCCTACCACGGTGAACTGATTGCGCGTGCCGATCAGCAGTTTCACCAGCAGATACTGGCTGGCGTTGGTGTCCTGATATTCGTCCACCAGCAGGTAGCGGACTTTGTTCTGCCACTTTTCGAGGATGTCGGGATTGTCTTGAAACAGCTTCACCGGCAGCAGAATCAGGTCGTCGAAGTCCACCGCGTTGAACGCTTTGAGCGTGCGCTGATAGTGGGTGTAGACGATGGCGGCGGTCTGCTCCTTGGGATTGCGCGCGTTTTCCAGCGCTTCGGCCGGCAGGATCAGGTCGTTTTTCCACGAGCCGATCATGTTCTTGATCTCGTCGACGCCGTCGTCGCCCGCGTATTCCTTCTGCATGATGTCAGTCATGAGGGACTTGACGTCGGTCTCGTCGAAAATCGAGAAACCCGGTTTGTAGCCCAGCCGCACGTGTTCCTTGCGGATGATGTTCAGGCCCAGGTTGTGGAATGTACACACGGTCAGGCCACGGCCCTCGCCACCCTTGAGCAGGGTGCCGACCCGCTCCTTCATCTCGCGCGCAGCCTTGTTGGTAAAGGTCATGGCGACGATGTACTGGGCGCGGATGCCGCAATTCTGGATCAGGTGCGCGATTTTGCGCGTGATCACACTGGTCTTGCCGGAGCCAGCGCCGGCGAGCACCAAAAGAGGGCCGCCGACGTAGCTCACGGCTTCCTGCTGCCGGGGATTGAGTCGGGACATACGAAAATTCGGGAGTCGTTAACGAAATGGGCCGGCATTTTAACAGGCTCAGCGATTTGTGCTGCTCTGTCCGACTTGTGACGCACCACGCTATTCAAATTTGCCGGTTTTGCTACTTTCACGCAGGATGCCCGGAGATTTTGCGGCTAAGGTTCTCATTCATGACAAAAAATAACGTTTTGATAACCGTTGTCATTTGGTCATTGTTGGACGCAACGGCATAATGTCCGCCGCCCACATCATTGCAGAGTCTAGGGAGTCAGCTTGACTACGCCTGTCGAACCCTTGCGTTTGCTGTTACTGGCCGAAGAGCCAGCGTGGACAGCGTTATTGCGCGAGTGTCTGGCCCCAATGGGGAGCGCGGCAGTGCTGATCAGCGCGCCGAGCTGGGAGTCGGTCAGCAGTTTGTTCGAAGACAACCGCAACGCGGTGTTGTTGACCCTTCCTGCATTACAACCTGCGCCGGGCCGTTGCAGCCTGCCGACGGTGTTGCTGCTGGAACACGAACCGCTCACCGCGCCCGTTGGCGTCAGCGACTGGCTAGTGTTCAATGCCCTCGACGCCGGCATGCTCCGTCGTTGCCTGCGCCATGTACGCGAACGCGGCGTACTGGAAAACACTCTGCAACGCCTCGCCGAACAGGATCCGTTGACCGGTATTGCCAACCGTCAGGGCTTCCAGACCTTGCTTGCCGCGCGCCTCGCGGAGAACGACGGTCGGGGTCTGGCCCTCGGGCATCTTGATCTCGACAACTTTCGTCACGCCAACGACGCGCTTGGCCATCAGGCTGGCGACCGATTGATCCTGCAAGTCGTTGCGCGGCTGAAGAGTCAGCTCGAGGCCGGTGATCAACTGGCGCGCCTGGGTAGCGACGAATTCGCCTTGCTGATCGACACTCGCCGCGCGCCGCAACGCGCCGAGTGGATGGCCGAACGCATCACCGAAGCCTTGGCCGAACCCTACTGGGTCGACGGCGAAAGCCTGTTGATCGGCTCCAGCCTCGGCATCGCCCATGCCCGCGCTCAGGGCGGCGCCGACCCGCTGATGTGGCACGCGCACATCGCCATGCAGCAGGCGAAAAGCACGCAGGGCTGTACTTTCCATATCTTCAACGAACGCATCAACCGCAACGCGCGGAGCATGGCCGACCTCGAAAGTGAGTTGCGCCGGGCCCTGCGTCGCGATGAGCTGGAGCTGCATTACCAGCCGCGCCTGAATCTCGAAGACGGCCAGATCGTCGGCCTCGAAGCCTTGGTGCGCTGGCGCCATGGTGAGCGTGGTCTGTTGCCACCCAGTGAATTCGTGCCGCTGGCCGAGCAGAGCGGGCTGATCGTGCCGTTGGGTTACTGGGTGATTTCCCGAGCCTTGCGTGACATGCAGGCCCTGCGTGAGCGCGGCCTGCCGGCGCTGCACATGGCGATCAACCTGTCGTTTCGCCAGTTCCAGGACAGCCAGTTGCTGCCGACGCTCAGTCGTTTGATCACCGAACGTGGCGTAGAGGCGCAGTGGCTGGAATTTGAACTCACCGAAACCGCAGTGATGCGCCGCAGCGACCTGGTCAAACAGACCATGGACGCCCTCGGCCGCCTCGGCGTGCGCTTCTCGCTGGACGATTTCGGCACGGGGTTTTCATCGTTCGTGCACCTCAACAGCCTGCCGATCACTTTGCTGAAAATCGATAAGAGCTTCGTCGGTGGCATGGAGCAACGCGAAGAGAACCGCAAGCTGGTGCACGCGATGATCAATCTCGCGCACAACCTGCATCTGGAAGTGGTGGCCGAAGGCGTGGAAACCCCTGAGCAGCTTGAGCTGCTGCGCGGGTTTGGTTGTGATCAGGTGCAGGGGTATCTGATCAGCCGGCCGTTGCCGTTAGCGGAGTTGGTTGAGTATCTGACGTTTGGTTCGAGCCAGCAGCCAGCCCTGGAAATCGTCAGCTGACCACAAACCCCAATTTGGAACGACTTTGTGGCGAGGGGATTTATCCCCGTTCGGCTGCGCAGCAGTCGCAAACCGTCGCACCGGATGTACCTGATACACCGCGACATCAGGTTTTGGGGCGGCTTCGCTACCCAGCGGGGATAAATCCCCTCGCCACAAAAGCTCACTCCTACAAAGGATCTCAGTCTGGCTGAGCGACCGGGAATTGATTGGATGACACTCGCTCACGCCCAATCATCCGCTTCATCTTCCACTCAAACGCCAGCGTCAGACTGACCGCCGCACACGCCAGCCCCAGCGCCAACCCCCACCAGACACCCGTCGGCCCCCAATCCAGGTGGAACGCCATCCACCACGCTGCCGGTGCACCGATCAGCCAATAGCAGCCGAGCCCGACCAGGAAGGTGGTCTTCGCATCCTTGAGCCCACGAATGCAGCCCATGGCAATCGTCTGCGTACCGTCAAATAACTCGAACCACGCCGCTACCGCCAGCAGGCTCACCGCCAGTTGGATCACCTCGGCAAACGCCGGATCGTTATGGTCGAGAAACAAGCCGATCAACTGATTCGGCAGTAGCCAGAACACCATCGCAAAACCCAGCATCGCCACCGCGCCGAATACGATCCCGACTCGCCCGGACATTCGCGCATCGACCAGTTGACCGGCGCCGTAATGCTGACCGACACGCATGGTGATGGCGTACGACATGCCCGCCGGCACCATGAACGCGACTGAAACGATCTGCAAAGCAATCTGGTGCGCGCCCAGTTGCGTACTGCCCATGGTGCCCATGCACAGCGCGGCGAAGGCGAACAACCCGACTTCCACTGCGTAGGTGCCGCCAATCGGCAGGCCGAGGCGCCATAGCTCCTTGAGGTATTGCCGGTTCGGCCGCGACAGGCCTGCACGCAACGGATAGGCGTTGTAGGCCGGATGCCGATGAATATGCCAGGCCAGGGCCAGCGCCATGCAGTTGGCGACGATTGCCGTGACCAGACCGATGCCCATCAAGCCCAGTTTCGGCAGGCCGAACATACCGGTGATCAAAGCGTAATTGAGCAGGAAATTCGCCACCGTGCCGGCAAGACTGATGACCATGACCGGCGTCGCCCGGCCGATGGCACTGGTGAAGCCGCGCAGGGCCATGAAGCTCAGGTAGCCGGGTAGGGCGAACGGCAGGGCAATCAGGAATTGCCCGGCGGCGTTGACGTTGGATTCAGTCTGGCCGAACAGCAGCAACACCGGTTTCAGATTCCACAACAGCAGCCCGGCACCCAGCGCCATCAGCCACGCCAGCCATAATCCGGCCTGGGTCAGGCGTGCGGCGCCAATGATGTCGCCGGCGCCCTTGCGGATCGCTACCAGCGTACCGACCGCCGCAATTACGCCAATGCAGAAAATCGACACGAACGAGTAAGTCGCCGCGCCAAGACCGCCGCCGGCCAGCGCTTCAGGGCTCAGACGCGCCATCATCAAAGTGTCGGTCAGCACCATCAACATGTGCGCCAACTGCGAGGCAATCAACGGCCCCGCCAGCCGCAGGATTGCCCGGAGTTCAGTGCGCACAGGATGCTGCATGGTCATCACCACCCATCAATGAACGAATAAGAGAGCGTTGATTCTCGGCGCTTGGAAGGGATTGCACAAAGGGATAAAAAAGATGGGTGGCATGATTAAAACTCATCCTGGAAAGATTCTGCTAAGTTGGCCGCATCCCGCCACAGGAGCCTTGTGCATGTCCCGTCGACTTCCTCCGTTGTATGCCCTGCGCGCATTCGAAGCGGCGGCACGACATAGCTCGTTTACCCGTGCGGCCGAGGAACTGTCGATCACCCAGAGTGCGGTGAGTCGACACATTCGAACGCTTGAGGATCATTTCGCCTGTCGACTGTTTCATCGCAGCGGGCGCAATCTGCAACTGACGGAAGCGGCGCGCCTGCTGCTGCCGGGTATCCGAGAAGGTTTCACTGCGCTGGAGCGCGCCTGCAACACCTTGCGCGCCGAGGATGACATTCTGCGCATGAAGGCGCCGTCGACCCTGACCATGCGCTGGTTGCTGGCGCGCCTGAGTCGCTTTCGGCATTTGCAGCCGGGTAACGAGGTGCAACTGACCAGTGCGTGGATGGACGTGGACTCGGTGGACTTTAACGATGAACCATTCGATTGCGCAGTGTTGCTGAGCGACGGCCGCTTCCCGCCGGATTGGGAGGCCAGCCTGTTGTTTCCCGAGGAACTGATCCCCGTCGGCGCGCCCAACCTGCTGCATGAACAACCTTGGGACGTGGCCCGACTGGCTGCCGCCGAGTTGCTCCATCCGACACCGGATCGTCGCGACTGGCGCAGTTGGCTGGAGCACATGGGGTTGGCCGATCAGGTGTCGCTCAAGGGCGGGCAGGTGTTCGATACGCTGGAGTTGGGGATGATCGCCGCAGCTCGAGGTTACGGCGTGTCGATGGGCGATTTGTTGATGGTGGCCGAAGATGTGGCGCAAGGCCGCTTGAGTCTGCCGTGGCCGACGGCTGTCGCCAGTGGTTTGAATTACTACCTGGTATGGCCAAAAACCCGCCCCGGGGGCGAACGTTTGCGCCGTCTCAGCGACTTCCTGCAAGGCGAAGTCCGCGCCATGGAACTGCCGGCAGTTGCGCGCTTGAGCTGAAACGTTAGAGCCGCCACAATGCCGGCCTTGTGCCATAACCCTGCTGTTCGCTCAAGTATTCGGCCTTACCGCCGAATACATGCATGTGGAACCGTCGTGCCGGTGTCCACGATTCACCCCCCACTATTAGAAAATTATCCGAGTCGTGATCAAGGAGGATCCCGTGGCTCGGCCAGGAGCTGTTCATGTCTCAACCTCGCGCTCGGATCGCCTCACAGCTGGGCCTCGCGCTCGCTGTGATACTGGCGATTGTCATCAGCGGCAGTACAGTCTTTGCTCTGCGCTCGCTCGATAACGCCAACCTTGCTACTCGTGAAGAGCATTTGGCCAGTGAGGCGCGGCTGCTGGCCGACCAACTGAGCACCTTCCACGGGACCTTGCGGGAAAGCACCCAGCGCTTGAGCGGGCTGTTCGAGAAGCGCTTCAGCGCCGGTTTGAGCATCCATCCGAGCGAGCCGGTGACTGTTGCCGGTACCCAGACCCCGGGTCTGCACCTGGGCAGCGAGGTGTTGAACAACAACTTCAAGGAAGTCGACGAGTTCAAACAAATGACGGCGGGCGTTGCCACGCTGTTCGTACGCAGCGGTGAAGACTTCGTGCGTGTCAGCACCTCCCTGACCAAACAGGATGGCAGCCGCGCCATTGGCACCTTGCTCGATCATGCGCATCCGGCCTATTCGAAGCTGATGGCGGGGCAGAGCTACGTCGGCCGGGCGCTGCTCTTCGACCGTTCCTACATGACCCAGTACACCCCGGTGCGCGATGGCAGCGGCAAGGTGATTGCGGTGCTGTTCGTCGGTTTCGATTACACCGACGCGCAGAATGCCCAGTTCGACAACCTCAAGCGCTTCCGCATCGGCCAGACCGGTTCGCTGGCACTGCTCGATGAACAGAACAAATGGCTGGTTCCACCAGCAGGTGTGCAAGCGCTGGATAAAGCCATCCCGGTGATCGGCGGCATGTCCAAAACGCCGGGCAAAGGCCATTTCTGGAGCGACAAATCCGAAGATTTCTATAGTGTCTCGGTGCCGTTCGACGGCGGGCCGTGGGCGGTCGTGGCGAACATGCCGAAAGCCGAGATTCGTGCCGTGACCTGGAGCGTAGGCACGCAGTTGGCCATCGGCAGTTTGTTGGCGATGCTGCTGGCGGTTGGCTCTGTGGTCTGGCTGCTGCGCAGCAAATTGGCGCCGTTGGGTGATCTGGTGCGTCAGGCCGAGGCCTTGGGTGCCGGTGATCTGAGTGTGCGTCTGAACGTGTCGAGCAATGATGAAATCGGTCAACTGTCTCGCGCGTTCAACCAGATGAGCCAAGCGCTGTCGACCATGGTCGAGCACATCCGTCGCGCCTCGGAAGAGGTCAACAGCCGTGCCCAGGCGTTGTCCGGTTTGTCCGGCGGCGCGTACGAAGGCATGGAGCAGCAATCCGGCGAAATCACCAGCATGGCTGGCGCGGTTGAAGAGTTCAGCGCGACGTCGCTGGACATCGCCGACAACATGGGCGCGACCCAGCGCCTGGCGCAGGAAAATGCTCAGCAAACGCAGATCGGACGTAGTTCGATGGAAGAAGCTTCGTCTTCTCTGGAGCAGATTGCTGGCGCCCTGAACAGCACCGCGACGGTGATCAACACACTTGGCCAGCGCTCTCAGGAAATTGGCGGCATCGTTGGCGTGATCACCTCGATTGCCGAACAGACCAACCTGCTGGCGCTTAACGCCGCGATTGAAGCGGCCCGTGCCGGTGAACAAGGTCGCGGCTTCGCCGTCGTCGCTGATGAAGTGCGCAGCCTTGCCTCGCGCACCCGTCAGGCGACGGATGAAATTTCCAGCATGATCCACAGCATCCAGCAGGAAACCGGCAACGCGATCAGCACCATGGAGCAGGGCAACGTGCTGATGCAGGAAGGCTTGTCGCGTAACGCCAATGTCGCTTCGGCACTGGCGCGCATTGATGAGCAGAGCCGCTCGGCGGGGCAGCAGTTTGCCGCGATCACCACGGCGACTCAGGAGCAGAGCAGCACCGCGACCTTGCTCAGCAGCAACCTGCAAAGCATTGCACTGGCCAACAGTGAGCAGCGTGAGGTTGTTTCGAACCTCGCGATCACTGCCAAAGAGCTGGAGAAACTGGCGGCGGATTTGCGTTCCGAGGTTGATCGCTTTCGTTGATGCGCCTCTGAAATAGCTATCGCGGGCAAGCCCGCTCCCACAGGTATATCGGTCGTGCACTAAAGTTGTGCTCGCCGCTGAACCCTGTGGGAGCGGGCTTGCCCGCGATTGCATCACCTCTGATCGCGGATCAATCGCTCCTCTACCTCTGTTTTTGCACTTGCTGAAACGTTTCCGCAGCGCTATAAAATTGGCACAACTCCAATAAAGGCTGCTGCCATGACCCCGCTCAAACTCGTTGCCGCACTCGGCGCACTGTCTGCTGCCTCCCATGCCATGGCTTGGGATTACGTCCTGCTCGATGCTGACAAACCTGCACAAAATTGGACCGTCACCAGTGAGCAGCTCGGCGTGAAAACCGACAAACCGTTCTCTGTGAGCCTGCGCACCCTGCATGGTGGGCGGCAGGAAGGCGTCAGTATTGTCGACATCGATAACGGCACGATGAAACTCTCGGTGGTGCCAACCCGTGGCATGAATGTCCTGCACGCCTCCGTTGGCAGCGTGCGGATGGGCTGGGATTCGCCGGTCAAGGATGTGGTCAATCCGGCATTCATTGAGCTCAATGGGCGCGGAGGTCTGGGCTGGCTGGAAGGTTTCAACGAGTTGGTGACCCGTTGTGGTTACGAGTGGGTCGGCCATCCCGGCATGGACAATGGTGAGCTGCTGACCCTGCACGGACGCGCCGCCAATATCCCGGCCAGTACCGTCACGCTGCACATCGATGAAAAGCCACCCTACGCCATCAGTTTGCGCGGCGAACTGAAAGAGCAGGCGTTCAAGAAAGTCGACTTTTCGGTCGTCACTGAACTGGTCACCGAGCCTGGCAGCGTGCGTTTCGCACTCAACGATACGCTGACCAACAACGGCGATTATCCAAAGGAATACCAGGCGCTGTATCACAGCAACTTCAGTACGCCGTTCCTCGAGCAGGGCGCACGTTTTGTTGCACCGGTAAAACAGGTGTCGCCTTTCAACGACAAGGCCAAGGGCGATTTGGCCGACTGGCAGACCTACCGCGGCCCGACCAAGGACTACGACGAAACCGTCTATAACGTCGTGCCCTATGCGGATGCCAAAGGCGACACCCTGACCGTTTTGCACAACAAGGCCGGCAGCCTTGGTGTTTCCGTCGGTTTCAACACCCAGCAGTTGCCCGTGTTTTCCCTGTGGAAAAATACTGACACCCAAGGGCAGGGCTATGTCACGGGGCTGGAGCCGGGCACCAGTTTCTCCTACAACCGCCGCTATCAGCGACCGCTGAATCTGGTGCCGACCATTGCACCCAAGGAACACAAACAGTTTCAGATCAGCTACAGCCTGCTCGCGGACAAAGCGGCCGTGGATAACGCCTTGAAGCGTGTGACCGAAATTCAGGCCGGGCGCGAAACCGAGGTGCGGCAGACGCCGCTGGTTGATCTGAACGAACATTAAGGCGTCGCCGGCCGGTATTGCAGCGCTTCGGCCAGGTGCTCACGTCTGATTGCATCGACTTGCTCGAGGTCTGCCAGCGTCCGGGCGACCTTGAGTAACCGATGTGCCGAGCGCAGCGATAAGGTCAGTCTTTCACAGGCTGACTCCAGCCAGGTTTCGTCGGTTGTGGATAACTTGCAGTGCCGCTTCAACCCCGGCAGATCGAGAAACGCATTGGCGCAACCCTGGCGCTTGCGTTGTCGTTCACGCGCTTCGGCCACCAAAGCCGCCGCACTGGCGCTGTCGTCTCCAGGCTTCACCTCAGGATTCAACGCCGTCGGCTCCCGTGCCACCGTCAGGTGCAAATCGATGCGGTCCAGCAACGGTCCCGACAGCTTGTTGCGATAGCGCTGTACCATGTCCGGCGTGCACGAACACTTGCCACTCGGCTCGCCAAGATATCCACAGGGACACGGATTCATCGCTGCCACCAACTGAAACCGCGCCGGAAAACGCACACGATCCTTGGCCCGGGCAATCACGATATGCCCGGACTCCAGCGGCTCGCGCAGCACCTCCAGCACCTTGCGATCGAACTCCGGCAGCTCGTCGAGAAACAGCACGCCGTGGTGGGCGAGGGTGATCTCGCCGGGTTGTGGTTTCGAACTGCCCCCGACCAGTGCCGGGCCTGACGCCGAGTGATGCGGCTGGCGAAAGGGACGCTGCGGCCAATGGGTCAGTGGCACGCCGCTGGCGACGGATTGAATCGCCGCCACCTCAAGCGCTTCGCATTCGGACAGCGGCGGCAGCAAGCCCGGCAGTCGACTGGCCAGCAGCGTCTTGCCTGTCCCCGGCGGCCCGCTGAACAACAGGTTATGCGCACCCGCTGCGGCAATCAGCAGCGCTCGTTTGGCGGCCATCTGCCCCTGCACTTCATTGAGATCGGGATAGGGTCTGGCGGCATGGATCAAACCGTCCGAGACATATGGCTCCACCGGCGTATGCCCATTGAAATGCGCCACCGCTTCCAGCAAGTGATCCACCGCATACACCTTCAACCCCGACGCCAGGCACGCCTCCTCGGCATTCGCCCGGGGCACCACCAGCGCCCGCCCGGCCTTGCGCGCCGCCAGTGCCGCCGGCAGTACACCACGCACCGGTCGCACAGCGCCGGACAACGCCAGTTCACCGAGGCACTCCACATCATCCAGCGTGAGACACGGCACTTGCACGCTCGCCGAAAGAATCCCCAAGGCAATCGCCAGATCAAACCGCCCGCCATCCTTGGGAAAATCCGCCGGCGCCAGATTCAAGGTGATCCGCCGCGCCGGAAACTGCAGCCCGGAATTGATGATCGCGCTGCGCACCCGGTCCTTGCTCTCCTTCACTGCCGCCTCCGGCAGACCGACCATGGTCAGCGACGGCAGGCCGTTGGCCAGATGAACTTCGACGGTGACGGCGGGAGCATCCACGCCAATCTGGGCGCGACTGTGGACGATGGAGAGGGACATGGTCGTTCCTTGAGCTGAATCGGGGGCCGCTTCCTGCGGGTTTTTTAAGGGTAGTCGGGAGAGCGGATATTGGCGGGATGGTTGCGGGGTCGAACCTTCACCGGATGTTTCATTAGCGCCGTATTACAAGGAGTAAGGGGCGCGTAATCAGGTGTAGGAGCCGATTTTTGTAAGGCCAATCCCTAATAGTTGTAGGGCGCCGACGAAAGGGTTTCGACGGTCTTGTGCTCCTGAGCTGGATGCTCGAGTTTGGCCGCTCAATGCAGCTTCTGGGGTCAAAAAAATGAATCGTAATGGTATACGCCCGATTCACCCGGGCGAGATTCTGATTAAAGAATTCATGGAGCCGTTGGGCATGACCGTCATGGATCTGGCCATGCACATGAGTTGGCCCGAAAGTGAGATCGGGAAACTTGTTCTTTGCCAGATCAGGATCTGCGCTGATCTGGCAATCAGGCTTGCCAGTCATCTCAACACTACGCCTGAGTTCTGGATGAATCTTCAGTCGTCTTACGATTTGCGCAGAACCAAGGTTGGTTTTGGATGAGGAGGGCGTGGAGGGGGAGTTTGTGGCGGGTGAAAACATGCGGCGTTAGATAACGTCATCTTGAATCATTGAACAGTTCCTCTTGCCTGAGGAACTGCCCTCAATCGTCGCCAAACCCAGTGCTGAACATTCAGCATTGGGTGAGTTTAGAAACCTGGGCTTTCGGTGCAATCGGATAGCGGTGGTGCAAGTCGTAGGACGTTGCCGGGATGATTGAAGGCCTGAAGATCAAAAGATCGCAGCCTTCGGCAGCTTCTACAGAGGGACGTAGTGTTATTCGGCGGCTGGCGGAGTCAGCTTCGCTTCCATCTCGGCAACCTTCGCTTCGAGGCTTTCGAGGCGGGCGCGTGTACGGGCCAATACGACCATCTGGCTATCAAATTCTTCCCGGCTCACCAGATCCAGTTTGCTGAAGGCGCTTTGCAGCAGCATCTTGAACTGGCTTTCGATTTCGGCTTTTGGCAGTGGCGTGTCGCCGTTGAACAGGCGGGAAGCAGTGCCGCTCAGGGCGTCGAGGAAGTCTTTGGGCGCGAGCATGGGAAATGTCCTGGAAACAATGGCCGGCAGTGTATCACGCAGTGTCTATAGTCAATCTCGTCGTCAGGGATGCACGCTTTTCGCGCAGGCGGACGGACGGCGGCGCACTGTTGTTGTGCGTATCCGCGAAGCGTTTTGCACGCGAGTGCTTGCGGTAGCGGTCAAGGGATTAAAATCAGAGGTTTTTGCCGAGATGGCAAGGTTTCTGCTTAGTCACTCTTGACCCATGCACTGATGCAGTCGCTGTGACGAATGCAGTGCGGCAGACGAAGCGGGGAGTTTCGTCTGCAGCGGTTAGCTGGCGTCAGTCGGGCAGGTACGGCCGACGATGCGTTACAAAGCCAGGCACTGCGCTTAGACTTGAGTCGGGTTTGTTTTCCTGGGGCAAGTCCACCAATTCGGGAGAGAGTTTTCATGAAGCTAGTCACTGCCATCATCAAGCCGTTCAAGTTGGACGACGTGCGCGAGTCGCTGTCCGAAATCGGCGTGCAGGGCATTACCGTTACTGAAGTCAAAGGCTTCGGCCGGCAGAAGGGTCACACCGAGCTGTATCGCGGCGCGGAATATGTGGTCGATTTTCTGCCCAAGGTGAAAATCGACGTGGCCATCGACGACAAGGATCTGGATCGGGTTATCGAAGCGATAACCAAAGCGGCCAACACCGGCAAGATCGGTGACGGCAAGATCTTCGTGGTCAATCTGGAACAGGCGATTCGCATCCGTACCGGCGAAACCGATACCGACGCGATTTAAACGCCGCCACAAACCCAACGCCCCAGGAGAAAACAATATGACTCTGCGTAAATTCGCAGGGCTTGGAGCCCTGTTGTCCATCGTAATGCCCAGCCTTGCTATGGCGGCAGACGAAGTGGCGGCTCCAGTCCTCAATTCCGGCGACACTGCCTGGATGCTCACCTCGACAGCCCTCGTGCTGTTCATGACCATCCCCGGCCTGGCGCTGTTCTACGGCGGCATGGTTCGCTCGAAAAACATTCTTTCCGTGTTGATGCAGTGCTTCGCCATTACCGGTCTGATCAGCATCCTGTGGGTCATTTATGGCTACAGCATTGCGTTCGACACCACCGGCATGGAGCAGGGCGTCGTCAACTTCAACTCGTTCTTCGGCGGCATGGGCAAGGCGTTCCTCGCCGGTGTCACGCCTTCGAGCATTACCGGTCCTGCGGCGCTGTTCCCTGAGGCGGTGTTCATCACCTTCCAGATGACCTTCGCGATCATCACCCCGGCGCTGATCGTCGGTGCGTTCGCCGAGCGGATGAAGTTCTCCGCGATGCTGATCTTCATGGGCATCTGGTTCACTCTGGTTTATGCACCAATCGCACACATGGTCTGGTCCGGTAACGGCGGCCTGATGTGGGACTGGGGCGTACTCGACTTCGCTGGCGGCACCGTGGTGCACATCAACGCCGGTGTTGCCGGTCTGATTGCCTGCCTGGTATTGGGCAAGCGTAAAGGCTTCCCGACCACGCCGATGGCGCCGCACAACCTCGGTTACACCCTGATGGGCGCCGCGATGCTGTGGGTCGGCTGGTTCGGCTTCAACGCCGGTTCCGCTGCGGCGGCCAACGGCACCGCCGGCATGGCGATGCTGGTCACCCAGATCGCGACCGCTGCTGCGGCACTGGGCTGGATGTTTGCCGAGTGGGTCACTCACGGTAAGCCAAGCGCACTGGGCATTGCTTCGGGTGTGGTGGCCGGTCTTGTGGCGATCACTCCGGCTGCCGGCACTGTCGGCCCGATGGGTGCACTGGTGATCGGTCTGGCGGCAGGCGTCGTGTGCTTCTTCTGCGCCACTACCCTGAAACGCAAACTCGGTTACGACGACTCCCTGGATGCTTTCGGCGTGCACGGTATCGGCGGTATCCTCGGCGCGATCCTCACCGGTGTTTTCGCAGCGCCGGCTCTGGGTGGTTTCGGCACTGTCACCGACATCGGTGCACAAGTGTGGATTCAGTGCAAAGGTGTCGGCTTCACGGTCATCTACACCGCGATCGTCACCTACGTCATCCTCAAGGTCCTGGACGCCGTCATGGGTCTGCGTGTGACCGAGGAAGAAGAATCGGTTGGCCTCGATCTGGCACAACACAACGAACGCGGCTACAACCTGTAAGACGCGCATCGAAAAAACTTGCCCGGCTTGCCGGGCATTTTTTTGTCCTGGATTTGTCGTTAAAGGAACAGCTGAAAGGATTTTTCGTACGCCTTTAGTCGTGTTTACGACGAGCGTTTTTCTACGGCCAATCGCTTACATCATTGCAGGAATATTAGGGCCTTTGTTTTTTCCCAGAGCGCGCTAGAATGCGCCCCGAACGTGCGGAGAACTGTATGTGGCAACAGACTCTGATAACCCTGCGGGCAAGGCCCCGGGGCTTTCATCTGGTAACGGACGAGTTGATCAATGGCTTGCCTGAACTCAGGGAGTGTCGGGTCGGTCTGTTGCATTTGTGGCTGCAGCACACCTCGGCATCGTTGACCATCAACGAGAACGCCGATCCGGCGGTTCGTCGCGACTTCGAACGATTTTTCAATCGTCTGATCCCACAAGGAACAGACGGCTATGAGCATAACGACGAAGGCCTGGACGACCTCCCGGCGCACTTCAAGGCCAGCGTGCTTGGCTGCCAGATCAGTCTGCCGGTTTCGGCAGGTCGATTGGCACTGGGTACCTGGCAAGGTGTTTATCTGGGCGAGCACCGTGATCATGGCGGTGCCCGTAAAGTCCTCGCCACCTTGCACGGTGATGGGGCATAGCCGCTGGTCAGCAGCGGCGAACGATTTTTTAACGGCGACTTCGACAGTTGCCAAAGCTGGTCTATAACTAATCTGCTTTTCGCAAGTCATGAGGTAGAACATGAGCGACGATGATCTGGAAAACGACGACCTCGAAGTAGGCGACGAAGACGAGGCCGAGGAAGGCCTGGAAGCAGCAGCGGAAGACGTTGCTGACGACGATGGCGGTGAAGATACGCCGGCCCCGGCTGCCAAAGGCAAAGCCAAGGCTGCGGTGTCGGTAGATGATTTGCCGAGCATTGAAGCCAAGAACAAGGAACGCGATGCCCTGGCCAGGGCCATGGAAGAGTTCCTGTCGCGTGGCGGAAAAGTGCAGGAAGTGGAGGCCAATGTGGTCGCCGATCCTCCCAAGAAGCCAGACAACAAGTACGGCAGCCGCCCTATCTGAGGCGTGCCGCTTGCTTGCTGAAAAAGCCCGCCGTCGCTGCGGGCTTTTTTATGGGTGATGTCGCGTCCTGAATAAGGTTTACACCTTCTGGCTTTTTATCAGGAGGGCGCAATGGATACGGGCGGAAGACGCAGTCAGAGAGATTACACGCT
>NZ_JBIWAL010000054.1:0-34994 GCF_044760045.1 Pseudomonas sp. NPDC098747
AACTGCCCGCCCCGAACATGCTGAGGGTGGATCGCATCACCCATATCAGCGAAGAAGGCGGCAAGTACGGCAAAGGTGAATTGGTCGCCGAGCTGGATATCACCCCTGACCTGTGGTTCTTCGCTTGCCACTTCGAGGGCGATCCGGTGATGCCGGGCTGCCTGGGCCTGGATGCAATGTGGCAACTGGTCGGCTTCTTCCTGGGCTGGCAAGGCCTGCCGGGCCGCGGCCGTGCGCTGGGTTCGGGCGAAGTGAAATTCTTCGGTCAGGTTCTACCGACCGCCAAGAAAGTCACCTATAACATTCAAATCAAGCGCGTCCTCAAGGGCAAGCTGAACCTGGCCATCGCTGACGGTTCGGTCTCTGTGGACGGTCGCGAAATCTACACCGCCGAAGGCCTCCGGGTCGGCGTGTTCACCTCCACTGAAAACTTCTAAGGGTTATCCGCATGCGCCGCGTCGTTATCACTGGTCTGGGTATCGTTTCTTGCCTGGGCAATGACAAAGAGACCGTCTCCGCTAACCTGCGTGCAAGCCGCCCTGGCATCCGGTTCAACCCGGAATATGCCGAAATGGGTCTGCGTAGCCAGGTTTCCGGCTCCATTGACCTTCCCCTCGAAGAGCTGATCGATCGCAAGATCTTTCGCTTCGTCGGCCACGCCGCGGCTTACGCCTACCTGGCGATGAAAGACGCGATCACTGACTCCGGCCTGACCGAAGAGCAAGTGTCCAACCCGCGCACTGGCCTGATCGCCGGTTCCGGTGGTGCTTCCACGCTGAACCAGATGGAAGCGCTGGACATCCTGCGCGAGAAAGGCGTGAAACGCGTCGGCCCATACCGTGTAACGCGGACCATGAGCAGCACCGTTTCCGCTTGCCTGGCCACGCCATTCAAGATCAAGGGCCTGAACTACTCCATCGCTTCTGCCTGCGCCACCAGTGCTCACTGCATCGGTACCGCCATGGAACAGATCCAGATGGGCAAGCAGGACATCGTCTTCGCCGGTGGCGGTGAAGAAGAGCATTGGAGCCAGTCGTTCCTGTTCGACGCGATGGGCGCCCTGTCCAGCAAGCGCAACGACACCCCGGAAAAAGCCTCCCGTGCCTACGACGCCGACCGTGACGGTTTCGTCATCGCTGGCGGTGGCGGCATGGTCGTGGTTGAAGAGCTGGAACACGCTCTGGCCCGTGGCGCGAAGATTTACGCGGAAATCGTCGGCTACGGCGCGACGTCCGACGGCTACGACATGGTTGCCCCAAGTGGCGAAGGCGCGATCCGCTGCATGCAGATGGCGATGTCCACCGTTGATACCCCGATCGACTACCTGAACACCCACGGCACTTCGACTCCGGTCGGCGACGTCGCGGAAATGAAAGGTGTGCGTGAAGTGTTCGGCGACAAGGCTCCAGCGATCAGCTCGACCAAGAGCCTGTCCGGTCACTCCTTGGGCGCCGCCGGCGTTCACGAAGCGATCTACTGCATGCTGATGATGGAAGGCAACTTCATTGCCGGTTCCGCCAACATCGACGAGCTGGACCCGGAAGTGGCTGACATGCCGATTCTGACCAAGACTCGCGAAAACGCCACCATCAACACCGTGATGAGCAACAGCTTCGGCTTCGGCGGCACCAACGCCACGCTGGTAATGAAGCGCTGGGAAGGCAAGTAATTCCCAAGGCTTGAGCCACACATGAAAACGCCCCGACTGGTTCGGGGCGTTTTTTTGTTCTGAAGAAAACCTTCCCGACAATACATAAAACCTGTGGGAGCGAGCTTGCTCGCGAATGCGGTTGGGTCAGCCAACTAAAGTAGTGACTGGCGCACCCTCTTCGCGAGCAAGCTCGCTCCCACATTGGGTTTTCGTGCGCTCGAAAATGAAACTTCTGTCATGAAACTTACCGCCCTGCGACCGAATGTCGCGGATTCAGCGGCCTGCAGCACTGTTGCAAAAAACGCAACAACACCTTGCACCAATCAGCCGTTTACTTAGCTGCCTAACAAATCCTATAAAAGAGTCCTGCACACGCCTTGCTGCAGATAACTTGAGATTTGGAGCTAGCAGATGACTGTAAAAGTAACTGAACGCGACGATTCACACATGTCCCATGAAGGCGTAGCCGCCGGTATCCGGATCTGGGATGTGCATCAACAAGACTTGTTGGTCGGGATGTTCCACAACGAGATCGACGCCCACAACTACAAAGCCGAACTGGAAGTGCAAGAGCAGCAACGGGATTTAAGATCTGCCTGAATCAAACACAGCATTGAAAACGACAAACCCCGCCATGAGCGGGGTTTGCCGTTGTACAGGCTTAGCGATTTACCACATCAGATCGTCAGGGATCTGGTAGGCCGCGTACGGATCGTCCTCGGCGTTGACCTCTTCGGTCTGCACGTTGAGTTGCACGATGCGCTGTGGATCGCGCTCCTGGATCTTCAGGGCGGCTTCACGCGGGATCACTTCATAGCCGCCGGCATGGTGCACGATCGCCAACGAACCGCTGCTGAGCTTGTTGCGCATCAGCGTGTTGACCGAGAGGCGCTTGACCTTCTTGTCGTCAACGAAGTTGTAGTAGTCCTCGGTGGTCAGCTTTGGCAGACGCGAGACTTCGATCAACTGCTTGACCTGTGCGGCGCGCTCCTTGGCTTCGGCCTTCTCTTTCTGCTGACGGTTCAGCTCTTGGTCGCGCTTGACCTTCTCGGCCATGGCTTCCTGGGCGGCGCGCTGCTGCGAGTCGTCCAGTTCGATCTGACCTTTGTGGACCAGACGCTGCTGCTTCTGCTTGTCCTTGCTGACCTGCTTGGCCTGCTTTTGGTTGACCAGGCCTGCTTTGAGCAACTGATCGCGAAGGGAAATACTCATGGTGCTTACTCACTTGGGCAGTGGCTCAGCCGCAGCCGGGCAAATTCTTTTCCTGACGTTTGGCTTCACCCCACAGGGCGTCCAACTCTTCGAGGGTGCAATCTTCTATGGGACGGTGGGTGTCGCGCAATGCCTGTTCGATAAAACGGAAACGTCTTTCGAACTTGCCGTTGGCGCCACGTAACGCAGTTTCGGGGTCGACCTTCAAATGCCGGGCCAGATTGACCACGGAAAACAGCAGATCACCGATCTCGTCAGCCACTGCTGCGGGATCGTTTTCGGACATCGCTTCGAGCACTTCATCGAGTTCTTCACGGACTTTGTCGAATACAGGCAAGGCCTCCGGCCAGTCGAAACCGACCTGCCCTGCTCGCTTCTGCAACTTGGCTGAGCGCGACAATGCCGGCAACGTAGCAGGCACGTCGTCAAGCAATGACAGTTGCTGCGGCGCGATGGATTTCTCAGCACGTTCTTCAGCCTTGATTTCCTCCCAGCGCTGCTTGACCTGCTCTTCGTTCAAGCGCGGCACGTCCAGCGGTGCATACAGGTCGCCGGTGGGGAACACGTGGGGATGACGACGGATCAGCTTGCGGGTGATGCTGTCGATCACACCGGCAAACTCGAAGCGCCCTTCTTCGCGCGCCAACTGGCTGTAATAGACGACCTGGAACAACAGGTCACCGAGCTCGCCCTGCAAGTGATCGAAGTCGCCGCGCTCGATGGCGTCTGCCACTTCGTAGGCTTCCTCGAGGGTGTGCGGGACGATGGTCGCGTAGGTTTGCTTGATGTCCCACGGGCAACCGAACTGCGGATCGCGCAGACGGCTCATCAGGTGGAGCAGGTCTTCGAGGTTGTACATCATTTCACTCATTGCATAGATCCCTGTGGGAGCGAGCTTGCTCGCGAAGAGGGTGTGTCAGTCGGCACTACAACTGACTGCCCCACCGCTTTCGCGAGCAAGCTCGCTCCCACATTGGATCAGCGTTCAACATTCGAAAACACCAACATTCACGGGGTACGGTTACGCCGCGTCTCGATGATGTTCGGCAACTGCGAAATCCGCCCCAGCAATCTTCCCAGTGCATCCAGCCCCGGAATCTCGATGGTCAGGGACATCAACGCGGTGTTGTCTTCCTTGTTCGAGCGGGTGTTGACCGCCAGCACGTTGATCCGCTCGTTGAGCAGCACCTGCGAGACGTCGCGCAGCAGTCCCGAACGGTCGTAGGCGCGGATGACGATGTCCACCGGATAGGTGAGCACCGGCACCGGCCCCCAGCTGACCTGAATGATCCGTTCCGGCTCGCGTCCGCCCAGTTGCAGCACCGAGGCGCAGTCCTGACGGTGAATGCTCACGCCACGCCCCTGAGTGATGTAACCGACGATCGCATCGCCCGGCAATGGCTGGCAGCAGCCAGCCATCTGCGTCATCAAGTTGCCGACGCCCTGAATCTGAATGTCGCCACGCTTGCCCGGTTTGTAGCCGGTAGCTTTGCGTGGAATCAGTTCCAGCTGTTCGTTGCCGCGCTCCGGCTCGACCAGTTGCTGGGCCAGGTTGACCAGTTGCGCCAGGCGCAGGTCACCGGCACCGAGGGCGGCGAACATGTCTTCGGCGGTTTTCATGTTGGCTTTTTCGGCCAACTTGTCGAAATCCACCGCCGGCAAGCCGAGACGTGCGAGCTCGCGTTCGATCAGGGTTTTACCGGCCGCGACGTTCTGGTCACGGGCCTGCAACTTGAACCAGTGGACGATCTTCGCCCGTGCCCGCGACGTGGTGACGTAACCGAGGTTCGAGTTCAGCCAGTCACGGCTCGGCGTACCGTGTTTGCTGGTGATGATCTCGACCTGCTCACCGGTCTGCAGACTGTAGTTGAGCGGCACGATGCGCCCGTTGATCTTCGCACCACGGCAGTTGTGGCCGATTTCGGTGTGTACGCGGTAGGCGAAGTCCAGCGGGGTCGAGCCTTTCGGCAAATCAATGGCGTGACCGTCAGGGGTGAAAATGTAGACCCGATCCGGTTCGATATCGACGCGCAGCTGCTCGGCCAAACCACCAATATCACCCAGCTCTTCATGCCACTCGAGCACCTGACGCAGCCAGGAAATTTTCTCTTCGTAGTGATTGGAGCCGGATTTGACGTCGGTGCCCTTGTAACGCCAATGCGCGCAGACGCCGAGTTCGGCTTCTTCGTGCATCGAATGGGTGCGAATCTGCACCTCGAGCACTTTGCCTTCCGGGCCGATCACTGCGGTGTGCAGCGAGCGGTAGCCGTTCTCTTTCGGGTTGGCGATGTAATCGTCGAATTCTTTCGGGATGTGCCGCCACAGCGTGTGGACGATACCCAGCGCGGTGTAGCAGTCGCGCATTTCCGGGACCAGCACGCGCACCGCACGCACGTCGTAGATCTGGCTGAATTCCAGACCCTTGCGCTGCATTTTGCGCCAGATCGAATAGATGTGTTTGGCCCGACCGCTGATGTCGGCGTCGACGCCGGTGGCCTGCAACTCATCCTTGAGCTGGGTCATCACGTCGGCGATGAAACGCTCACGATCGAGCCGCCGCTCATGGAGCAACTTGGCGATCTGTTTGTATTGATCAGGCTCGAGATACCGGAAGGACAAGTCCTCCAGTTCCCACTTGATATGACCGATGCCGAGCCGGTGCGCGAGCGGCGCATAGATGTCGAAGACTTCACGGGCGACACGGTTACGCTTCTCGTCGTCGGCCGTTTTCACCGCACGAATGGCGCAGGTGCGTTCGGCCAGTTTGATCAGGGCAACACGCACGTCGTCGACCATGGCGACGAGCATTTTGCGCAGGTTTTCCACCTGCCCTTGCGTGCCCATGACCATCGACTGACGCGGGCTGAGGCTGGCACTGATCGCGGCCATGCGCTGCACGCCGTCGATCAGTTTGGTCACCACCGGACCGAAGCGCTGGCTGACTGCCGCGAGTTCGATCTGGCCTTCGCGCACGCCACGGTACAGGACCGCCGCGACCAGCGAATCCTGATCGAGCTTGAGGTCGGCCAGAATTTCGGCGATCTCAAGCCCGGTCCTGAAACTCCCGGAGCCCTCGGCCCACAGGTTTTTCGCAGCATTGGATTGTTGCTCGGCCTCGCGAGCGAACTCGCAGGCCTCCTTCAAGGCTTCGCGATCCAGTGCCAAATCGACACTGACCGCATGATCGAGCCAAGCCTCGAGATTGATACTGCCGTCAGTGTTGATCGGCTGGTGTGCTCTCACCTGTACCATCTTGCTTTACCTTCCCTACGACGCAGATTCAATGCGTCAAAATCGCTGACCTTCGTTGCCCGTTTGCGCTCGCGGGGCTAAAGCGAGCGTTGTACGGACGGACCAGACGGATCAGACGAGCCATCCTGGCTCGCTTCAAATAACGCCATGGCCTCGACATGTGCCGTCTGAGGAAACATATCGAGAATCCCGGCACGTTTTAACCGGTAGCCCTGCTTGATCAATTCAACCGTGTCGCGCGCCAGCGTTGCAGGGTTGCACGACACATACACCAACCGCTTGGCACCCAGGGTCGCCAACTTGCGCACCACCTCGAAAGCACCGTCACGCGGTGGGTCCAAGAGTACCGCAGAAAAGCCATCGCCGATCCACTCGACAGCCGTCAAAGGCTGGGATAAATCGGCTTGAAAAAACTTTGTATTATGCAAATTGTTACTGGCGGCGTTCGCGGCGGCGCGCTCGACCATGGTCTGCACGCCCTCCACTGCCACCACTTCACGCACGGTCTTGGCCAGCGGTAAGGCAAAATTGCCCAGACCACAGAACAGGTCCAGCACGCGCTCTTCGCTGGTCGGCTTCAACCAGTCCAGTGCTTGCGCGACCATCGCTTCGTTGACGCCCGCGTTGACCTGAATGAAATCCCCCGGCCGGTAAGCCAGATCCAGATCCCACTGCTCCAGGCGATAACTCAGCGACTGCGTGGCATCGACCGGTTGCGGCCCGTCTTCGCCGTGCAACCACAACTGCGCTTCATGAAACTGGCAGAAGTCCTTGAGGATGGTCAGATCCGCTTCGGACAACGGCGCCATGTGCCGCAACAACACTGCCAGCGACGAACCGGCGAACAATTCGACATGGCCCAACGCTTGCGGCTTGCTCAAACGACGGAGCATCTCCGGCAAACGGGTCATGATCGGTTGCAAGGGCTGTACCAGCACCGGGCATTCATTGATGCCGACGATGTCCTGACTGCCGGCGGCGCGAAAACCCACTTCGAGTTTCTTTGCCTTCATGTCCCAGCGCACGGCGACGCGGGCGCGACGGCGATAGCCGAACTCGGGGCCGGTCAACGGTGCTGCCCACTCTTGCGGTTCGACACCGGCAACCTTCGTCAATTGCTCGGCGAGCATGCGCTGTTTCAGGGCAAGCTGTTCGCTGTGGGGTAAGTGCTGAACGCTGCAACCACCGCAGCGACCGGCGTGCTGACACGGGGTCGGGCGGCGCAGTTCGCTGGCCTTGAACACGCGCTCGGTGCGCGCCTCGACCACTTTTCCGTGGGCGCCGAGCACCCGCGCCTCGACCTCTTCACCGGCGAGGGCGCCGAGGACGAACCAGGTTCGGCCTTCGAAAAACGCGATACCGCGACCGTCATTCGCCAGGCGCTCGATGTTCAAGCGCTGCTTCTTGCCGGTCGGGATTTGCGGGGCCTTGCTGCCGCCGGTGGGCTGGAAGCGCAGGCCTCTCTCTTGCTTGGCCATCAGTTGGGCGCGTCGAAAATGCCGGTCGACAAGTAACGGTCGCCACGGTCGCAGATGATCGCGACGATCACCGCGTTTTCAACTTCCTGGGACAGACGCAGCATCGCTGCTACCGCACCGCCCGAGGACACGCCGCAGAAGATGCCTTCTTCGCGAGCCAGACGACGGGTGACGTCCTCGGCCTCGCTTTGTGCCATGTCGACAATGCGATCAACGCGATCGGCCTGGTAGATCTTCGGCAGGTATTCCTGCGGCCAACGGCGAATGCCGGGAATGGCCGAACCTTCCATCGGTTGCAGACCGACGATCTGCACGCTGTCGCTCTGCTCTTTCAAATAGCGCGAAACACCCATGATGGTGCCGGTGGTGCCCATCGAACTGACGAAGTGAGTGATGGTGCCCTGGGTCTGACGCCAGATCTCCGGGCCGGTGCTGGTGTAATGCGCTTCAGGATTGTCGCCATTGGCGAACTGATCCAGCACCTTGCCACGGCCTTCGGCCTCCATGCGCTGGGCGAGATCGCGAGCGCCTTCCATGCCCTCTTCCTGACTGACCAGAATCAGCTCGGCACCATAGGCGGTCATCGCCGCTTTGCGCTCGGCGCTGGAGTTGTCCGGCATGATCAGGATCATCTTGTAACCCTTGATCGCGGCGGCCATCGCCAACGCAATCCCGGTGTTGCCCGAGGTCGCTTCGATCAGCGTATCGCCGGCGTGAATCTGCCCGCGCATCTCGGCACGGGAGATCATCGACAGCGCCGGACGGTCCTTGACCGAACCCGCCGGGTTATTCCCTTCGAGCTTGAGCAATAGGGTGTTACTGGTAGCACCGGGCAGGCGCTGCAATTGCACCAGCGGAGTGTTGCCGACGCAATCGGCGATGGTTGGGTACTGCAGGGTCATGGCGTATTCGCAATCCAGACGTGCGGGGGCGCCTATCATACCGGCAAACCCGCGAAGGCCATATCACGCAAAGTGCGGTGCTTATGGTTTATGGGAATAAGCAATTAAACGTCGCGCCAGTGGTGCGACATTTTAGATTCAGTAGTGATGCACAGGGCCTCATCGCTGGCAAGCCAGCTCCCACAGGGATGTAGGGTGTTCACACGGTTTGTGACTGGCAGAAGTTCACTGTGGGAGCTGGCTTGCCAGCGATGGCGTCGGGACTGACACCGCCATCATCCGCCACCAACCGAAAATTCAGCCGCAACCCCTCCCCGCTATTCTCCGCCCAAAGACTCCCGCCCTGGCGTTGCACCGCATTCCTGGCGATGCTCAACCCCAGCCCGAACCCGCCATCCCCCGGTCGCGAACCGTCGAGTCGGGTGAATGGATCAAAAATACGCTGCAGATCCGCTTCAGCCACCCCGCCGCCCTGATCTTCCAGCCACAGATGCCAGTAATCCCCATCGCGGCTTCCATCCAGCCGCACGATCCCGCCCTCAGGCGAATGACGGATGGCGTTGCGCAGAATGTTTTCCAGCGCCTGCGCCAAGGTGTTGAGATTGCCGCGTACCCAGCACGACGCTTGCACCGAGCACTGCAATCGCAAACTCGGCCAGCCGCTTTCGTAGCAGGCGTTGTCGGTGAGCATCTCCCACAGTGCCTGAATCTGGATCGCCTCCTCTGGCAAGGGTGAGCGTTCAGTGTCGAGCCACGCCAGTTGCAGCGTGTCCTCAACCAGTCGCTGCATGCCGTCGACTTCACGACCGATGCGTTCGCGCAATTGCACCAAGCCCTGTTCGCTTTCGCTGGCCACGCGCAGTCGGCTCAGCGGTGTGCGCAATTCGTGAGACAGATCGCGCAGCAATTGCTGTTGCAGGGCGACCGTCGATTGCAGCCGCTCGGACATCGAGTCGAATGCTCGGGCCAGTTCACCGAGTTCGTCCGGCCGCTGGGTGATGCCACTCGACAGCCGCACATTCAATTGATCGGCACGCCAGGCATTGGCCTGTTCGCGCAGATTGTTCAGCGGCACCACCAGCAGGCGATACAAGCCGACGCACAGCAGCAAGGTGAACAGCCCCGGAATCACCCCATTGGTGATCACCCGCCAAAACAACCGATATTTGCCCGGCAAGAAACGCTCTGGCAATTCGATCACCAGACTGCCGGCGGAAGGATCCTTGGGAAACGATATGCGCAGCCCAGGCCTGCCCTTCTTATGAATCGGCCAGTCGAGCCCGCGCAGAAAAGTCAGGCGCTGGATTTCTGGGTCGTTCAGCGGATCATTGCCCAGCGACTGCAAGTTGCCGTCGATCACGCCGACCCAGCCAGCCTCACGCAATTCCATGCTCTGCAACCAGCTATCGACGCCGTCACGCCGCCCTTGCTGCCACGCCTGCTCGGCTTCAGCGGCGTAACGCGTCAGGGTGCCGCGAGCCACGTCAGACAGGAACTGATTACGCTGCTCCATATAGCGGCCCCACGACCAGCTCAGTCAGATCATCAGCAGGCAGAAGGCGACCAGCAGACAGGCCAGTTTCCAGAACAGCGAATGACGCCCCGGCAGCTCAGACACTTTCATCAGCGCCACTGAGCACGTAGCCCTTGCCCCACACCGTGCGCACTTCGCGCTCGGTGTAACCGATGGCTTTGAGTTTGCGGCGGATCTGGCTGATATGCATGTCGAGGCTGCGATCGTGCGCGGCATAACCACGTTGCAGGACGTGCTGATAAAGGAAGGCCTTGCTCAGCACCTCTTCGTCATTGCGATTGAGGGTTTCCAGCAGACGGAATTCGCTACGGGTCAGGCCGGCAGGTTGTTCGCGGAAGAACACGTCGCACTGTTCATCGTCAAAGCGCAGCGTGCCTGTTGCCACCGGCACCGAGAGCGCCGGCGGGCGCCGGTCAAGGGCGACCCGACGCAGGATCGCTTCGATGCGCACATGCAGTTCGGCCATGCTGAACGGCTTGGGCAGGTAATCGTCGGCGCCCAAGCGGAAACCGCTGATGCGATCAGCCTCGGCACCGAGCGCCGACATCAGCAACACCGGCGTCGAATGGCTCTGGCGCAGTTGGGTCAGCACGTTCAAACCGTCCAGCCCCGGCAACAGAATGTCCATCAACACCACGTCGAACGGCTGGCGCTGGGCGATGTTCAAGCCTTCCTGACCGTTCTGGCACCAGGTCACCTGAAAGCCGCTGCGGCCCAAATGTTCATGAACATAGGCACCCAGGACCGGATCGTCCTCGATGGAAAGAATGCGTGGCTGGCCAACGGAAACAGGAGTCATGAGTATCTGCAAGTAATTCTCAGTTAGGGGTGATTATTCAAGATTGTCGAACACCGGGCAACACAAGGTTGAGCGGTCTGACGAATGCGCCCTGGCACGCAGGCCGACAACACCCGCATTTTTCCGGAGATTGCCCGCGAGCAAATCGCTACACTGCGCCCATGTCGCGTGCCGGATGCACGCATGAGTCAACAGATCAGCGGGATGCAGGAGATAGGCGTGCTCAAGAAACTGGGAATCAAAGGTCGCGTGTTGTTGCTGACCTTGTTGCCGACCAGCCTGATGGCGCTGGTGCTGGGTGGTTATTTCACCTGGACGCAGCAGTCCGACCTGCAAACCCAATTGCTCCAGCGTGGCGAAATGATTGCCGAGCAACTGGCACCGCTGGTGGCACCGGCCATGGGCCACGGCAATGGCGAACTGCTCGAACGCATCGCCACTCAGTCCCTCGAACAACCGGATGTGCGCGCGGTGACCTTCCTCGCGCCGGATCGCTCGCCACTGGCCCACGCCGGCCCGACCATGCTCAATCAGGCGCCGAGCGGCAACAGCGCGCATTTGCAACGACGCAGCGGCAATGACGCGACCCGTTACCTGATGCCGGTCTTCGGCAAGCACCGCAACCTCGCCGGCGAACTGATCCCGGAAGAATCCGAGCGCCTGCTCGGCTGGGTTGAACTCGAGCTGTCGCACAACGGCATGTTGCTGCGCGGTTATCGCAGCCTGTTTGCCAGCCTGCTGTTGATCGCCGCTGGCCTTGCCGGTGCGGCGCTGCTCGCGTTACGCATGGGCCGCACCATCAATCGTCCACTGAGCCAGATCAAACAGGCCGTCGCGCAACTCAAGGACGGTCACCTGGAAACCCGCCTGCCACCGCTCGGCAGTCAGGAACTGGACGAACTGGCGTCGGGCATTAATCGCATGGCCGGCACCCTGCAGAACGCCCAGGAAGAATTGCAGCACAGCGTTGATCAGGCCACCGAAGACGTACGCCAGAACCTCGAAACCATCGAGATCCAGAACATCGAACTCGATCTGGCGCGTAAAGAGGCGCTGGAAGCGAGCCGGATCAAATCCGAATTTCTCGCCAACATGAGCCACGAGATCCGCACGCCGCTCAACGGCATTCTCGGCTTCACCCACCTGCTGCAGAAAAGCGAACTGACCCCGCGCCAGCTCGACTATTTAGGCACCATCGAAAAGTCCGCCGACAGTCTGCTCGGGATCATCAACGAGATCCTCGACTTCTCGAAAATCGAGGCCGGCAAACTGGTGCTCGACCATATTCCGTTCAACCTGCGCGACTTGCTGCAAGACACCCTGACGATTCTCGCCCCCGCCGCTCACGCCAAGCAGCTTGAACTGGTCAGTCTGGTGTACCGCGACACGCCGCTGTCGCTGGTCGGTGACCCGCTGCGACTGAAGCAGATCCTCACCAACCTGGTCAGCAACGCGATCAAGTTCACCCGCGAAGGCACCATCGTTGCCCGCGCGATGCTTGAGGAAGAACACGAAGACAGCGTGCAACTGCGCATCAGCATTCAGGACACCGGCATCGGTCTGTCGAATCAGGACGTGCGTGCGTTGTTCCAAGCCTTCAGCCAGGCCGACAATTCGCTGTCGCGCCAGCCCGGTGGCACCGGTCTGGGCCTGGTGATCTCCAAGCGCCTGATCGAACAGATGGGTGGCGAGATCGGCGTCGAAAGCACGCCGGGCGAAGGCTCGGAATTCTGGATCAGCCTGAGCCTGCCCAAAGCCCGCGACGACGCCGAAGACCTGCCCTCGGCGCCGCTGCTCGGCCGCCGGGTTGCCGTGCTGGAAAACCATGAACTGGCGCGTCAGGCCTTGCAGCATCAACTGGAAGACTGCGGCCTCATTGTCACCCCGTTCAATACCCTTGAAAGCCTGACCAATGGCGTCACCGGCGCGCACCAGACCGATCAGGCGATTGATCTGGCCGTCATCGGCATCACCAGCAACGACATGTTGCCCGAGCGCCTGAATCAGCACATCTGGGACCTCGAACACCTGGGCTGCAAAGTGCTGGTGCTGTGCCCGACCACTGAGCAGACGCTGTTCCATCTGTCGGTGCCCAACCCGCACAGTCAGCTACAAGCCAAACCCGCCTGCACGCGCAAATTGCGCCGCGCCCTCTCGGATCTGGCCAATCCGCGCCAACCGCGCAATGAGCCCGGCGAACCGCTGTCGAGTCGTGCGCCGAAAGTGCTCTGTGTCGACGACAACCCGGCCAACCTGTTGCTGGTGCAGACCTTGCTCGAAGACATGGGCGCCAAGGTTCTGGCCGTGGAAAGTGGTTACGCCGCAGTCAAAGCGGTGCAGACCGAGTCGTTCGATCTGGTGCTGATGGACGTGCAAATGCCGGGCATGGACGGTCGCCAGAGCACCGAAACCATCCGCCAATGGGAAAGCGAGCGGCATTGCACACCGCTGCCGATCGTCGCCCTCACCGCCCACGCCATGGCCAACGAAAAACGCGCGTTGCTGCAAAGCGGCATGGATGACTACCTGACCAAACCGATCAGCGAGCGGCAACTGGCGCAAGTGGTGCTGAAATGGACCGGTCTGGCGCTGCGCAATCAGGCACCGGAGCGAGTCAGCGAAGGAGCTGCGGGCAATCACGAATTGCCGGTGCTCGATCACGAGGAAGGTTTGCGTCTGGCTGCCGGTAAAGAAGATCTGGCGGCGGACATGCTGGCGATGCTGCTGGCGTCACTGGAAGCCGACCGCGAAGCCATCCGCACCGCGCGCGACAGCCACGACCAGAATGCACTGCTTGAACGCGTGCATCGCCTGCATGGCGCCACGCGTTACTGCGGTGTGCCGCAATTGCGCGCAGCCTGCCAGCGCAGTGAGACCCTGCTCAAACAGGAAGACCCGAAAGCACCGTTGGCGCTGGATGAGCTGGAACGGGCAATCAACCGACTGGCCGCACAGGCGAAGATCAGCGCCTGATCCAGCGCAATGCCGGCCAACGCCGACAAGGCTAAAGTGGACTGGGGCGATGCAGCCCCAGTCGATGCCCCAGGAGGATTTCATGCGCACGATCGTTTTCAGCAGCCAGACCTACGACCGCGACAGCTTCCTCGGCGCCGATTGCCCGACAGGTATCGAACTGCATTTTCAACCGGCCCGGCTCAGCCTCGACACTGTGGCGCTGGCCGACCAGCACGAAGTGGTTTGCGCCTTTATCAATGATGACCTCAGCGCTGCGGTGCTGGAACGTCTCGCGGCGGGCGGCACTCGGCTGATTGCCTTGCGCTCGGCCGGTTACAACCATGTCGATCTGCTCGCTGCCAAGCGTCTGGGACTGGCCGTCGTGCGCGTCCCGGCCTACTCGCCGCATGCCGTGGCCGAACATGCCGTGGCGCTGATTCTCGCCCTCAACCGTCGCCTGCACCGCGCCTACAACCGCACCCGCGAAGGCGATTTCAGCCTGCACGGCCTGACCGGTTTCGATCTGGTCGGCAAGACGGTCGGCATCGTCGGCACCGGGCAGATCGGCGCCACCTTCGCGAAAATCATGCACGGTTTCGGCTGTGAATTGCTGGCGTACGATCCGTATCCAAATCCCGATGTTCTGGCACTCGGCGCACGTTATCTGAGCCTGCCAGAATTGCTCGCACAATCACGAATCGTCAGCCTGCACTGCCCGCTCAATGAGCAGAGCAAACACCTGATCAACCGCGACTCACTGGCGCACATGCAAGCGGGCGCCATGCTGATCAACACCGGTCGCGGCGGACTGGTCGACACCCCGGCGCTGATCGACGCCTTGAAGGACGGTCAACTCGGCTATCTGGGGCTGGATGTGTATGAAGAAGAAGCGCAGCTGTTTTTCGAGGATCGTTCCGACTTGCCCTTGCAGGACGATGTGCTGGCGCGTCTGCTGACCTTTCCTAACGTGATCATCACCGCGCACCAGGCGTTCCTGACGCGCGAGGCGCTGGGCGCGATTGCCGCGACCACCCTGCACAACATCGCGACCTGGGCGTCGGGGGCACCGCAGAACCAGGTCGAGGGTTGAGCGCTTAGGCGATTATTTCAGCGTGGACGCCAGAATCAGCAACGCCAGCCAGCCGAAACCGAACAGCCGCTGTTTTGCCGAATGGCCGTTGCGCAGCAGGAACCAGACAAACACAATCGGCAACAGGAACACCATGATCTTCAGCCAGCCCTCCACCGGACGGCTGCCGTCTGCATTGATCTGCGCCTCAAAGGCTTGCGCGGCCTGCTGCCGACGCCGACGCCCCGCTGCGGCCGGCATGATTTTCGGCAGAGCCTCGGAAGTTTGCGGCAACTCTGCGGCCTCGGGCACCGCGCTGTTACGCGGCAGACTGCCGAAAGAAATCGTCGAAGCCTGAACCCGAGCGGCGGCGGTTTGCGCTTGTGCGTGGGCCTGGTGATCCGCCATCGGCGCCCCACAATGAATGCACGCTTTGACTTCGGAGCTGATGCTCCGCTTGCATTCATAACATTCGATCAGCGCCATGTTCCGTTCCTTCAGAGTCGAGGGGCGGCAGTTTGCCATGTGCGCAGTCCGATTTGAACCGGATCGAAGGTCGCACGCATGCATCATCCTGCATTCCGGCCCGTGCTAGCATGTCGCGCATATTTGGAGGACCCATGGTCGAACACGATTTCCGCTACAACCTGATGAACCCGCAACACACCCTCACCGAATGCCGCGCCCTCGTACCGGGCCGCTATCAGGTCACCGGCAACGGTGGCTCGATCCGCATTGGTGACGCGCTGTTGGTCACCCTCAAAGGCAGCAAGGATTTGTCGATGCGCCTGACCGTCGAAACCGTCCGCCACCTGATCAATCCGCCGGGCCAATGGACCGCGATGACCACAGGCCCGGTGTTCGGCGAACTGGCGATCCACACCTGGCAGGTCAATTGCGACAGCTGCACCAAAGAGCTGAGCTTCGAGTTTGCAGTGGACGCCAAGCTGGGCAAAGCCGCAGAAAAACCGGCCGCCACCGCACGCATCGCCGAGTTGGGCTGGAAGGCCGTTGGCGACAAGCACCTGTGCAAGAAATGCCAGGAGCCTGCGTGATGAAACGCTTTGCCCTGGCCGCTCTGGTCGGTGCTGGCCTCGCGGGCTGCGCCGCAGAACCTGTGAAGCTGCAACAGAACCGCAGCTACATTCTGGAATGGATCGGCGAGCGGCCATTGATGGACTACAGCCATCTGACCGTGACCCTTGGCGATGATGGTCGCGCCTACGGTAACGGCGGCTGCAACCATTGGTTCGCGCCGTACACCCTGGAGGGCGACAAACTGACCTTCGGCAAGATCGGCAAGACCCGCAAACTGTGTGCACCAGCGCTGATGGAACAGGAACAACGCTTCTTGGAGGCGCTGGAACATGTCGAGCGTTGGGACATTTCGCCGATCGAGCAGATGCGCTTCTGGCCGGCGCAAGGCAAGCCGTTGCGCTGGTGGCTGGAAGAGGGTTGATAGCTTAGATCGCCAAGCCCCTCATCCTAGCCCTCTCCCAGAGGGAGAGGGGACTGATTGGGGGATATTGGAGAGGTCCGCCGACCTGAAAGGCTCCTGCCGAATCCAGAATCAACTTGGTCTTGATCTGCTGAATCCAGAATGGATTTAATCTCGCTCCAGCAAATCCAGAATCGACCAGGTATTGCTCTGCTGATCCAGCATCCACTTGATTCAACTTTGCCGAATCCATAATCGACCCGATCTTTCAGGTCGATGCATGGCGCCAGACACCTGGGTCGGCTCCCTCTCCCTCCGGGAGAGGGCTGGGGTGAGGGTCTGCTTTTGGCGCCACCTCAGCTGCAACTCACTTCGTGGCCTGCAACGCCTCAAGCTTCGCCATCACCCCTGCCGCCGTCTGCTCACCCATCAACTGTTCGCGCACCTTGCCCTTGTTGTCGATGATGTACGTCACCGGCAGCGCTTCGCTGCGTGGCAGCTCGAACAATTCCGCCGGATCCTGCGCCAGCACGGTGAACTTGATGCCGAGTTTTTCGCTCGCACTCTTCAGCTCTTCACCCTGCACGTTGTCGAAGTTGACCCCGAACACGCCGACATTCTTGCTTTTCAATTCATCAGCCAAATGATTGAGTTCGGGGATCTCGGTTCGGCACGGGCCACACCATTCGGCCCAGTAGTTGACGATTACCCATTGCTTGTCGAGGCGCTCGGACGCGACCTTCTGACCATTCTGGTCAATCCCGTAATCGTTGCCGCAGCCCCCCAGCATCAACGCCCCGATTATCGTCAATGCCGCTGCCAATCGCCGTGTCATGTCCTGTTCCTTGTGAAAATATGAATACGCCTGCGACCCATCGCCTCTGAAGGTTCTGGATTGCGCGTTGCACAGTTAGAATAGCCGCCACTTTACGCCAGAAGCGACCCGCCATGACCGATCTGACGCTTTATCACAATCCGCGCTGCTCGAAATCCCGTGGTGCGCTGGAGCTTCTTGAAGCTCGCGGCCTGACGCCAAACGTCGTGCGCTACCTCGATACCCCGCTGGACGCCGCGCAAATCAAGGCCCTGCTCGGCAAGCTCGGCATCAGCGCGCGGCAATTGCTGCGTACCGGGGAAGATGAATACAAAATGCTTCAGCTCGCTGACGAAAGTCTCAGCGAAGCACAACTGATCGCCGCCATTGCCGAGCATCCAAAACTGATGGAGCGACCGATTCTCGAAGTCGGCGACAAAGCCGTCATCGGTCGCCCACCGGAAAATATTCTGGAGTTGCTGCCGTGAGCGCGCCGTACATTCTGGTGTTGTATTACAGCCGCAATGGCTCGACCAACGAGATGGCGCGGCAGATTGCCCGCGGTGTCGAGCAGGCCGGCCTCGAAGCGCGCCTGCGTACAGTGCCGGCGATCTCCACCGAGTGTGAAGCCGTATCGCCGGACATCCCGGACGAGGGCGCGCTCTACGCCACCCTCGACGACCTGAAAAACTGCGCAGGCCTGGCACTGGGCAGCCCGACGCGTTTCGGCAACATGGCCGCGCCGCTCAAGTACTTCCTCGATGGCACCAGCAACCTGTGGCTGACCGGCGCACTGGTCGGCAAACCGGCCGGCGTGTTCACCTCCACCGCCAGCCTGCACGGCGGTCAGGAAACCACCCTGTTGTCGATGATGCTACCGCTTTTGCACCACGGCATGCTGATCACCGGCCTGCCTTACAGCGAGTCGGCGCTGCTGGAAACCCAGGGTGGCGGTACGCCTTACGGTGCCAGTCATCACGCCGGGGCGGATGGTAAAAGCGGTCTTGATCAGCACGAAGTGGCGCTGTGTCGCGCCCTCGGTCTGCGCTTGGCCAAGACCGCGCAAAAACTGGAGGGCTGACGTGGCCAAGAAGCCGAAAATCCTGCCCTCGGTCGAGTGGCTGGAGCCGCGCGTGAAGGCGATGCGGATCATCAGCCTGCTGAGCTTTTTCGCCCTCGCCGGGCTGCTCACCGCCTACTACCTGATATTCGCCGACCTGCATGGCGCGCGGCCGTGGGTGATTCTGCTGGTCGAGCTGGTCCCGTGGCTGGTCCTCGCCCCGGCGATGATCATGGGCAGCGCCCGTGGGCATTCGTGGATGTGCTTTGTGGTGAATCTGTATTTCATCAAAGGCGCATTGGCGGCGTATGACCCGAACCGGCAGTGGTTTGGCGTGCTGGAGATGGCGGCGAGCCTGGCGGTGTTCTGCTCGGCGCTGCTGTATGTGCGGTGGCGGTATCAGTTGAATCGCAAACTGGCTGGCGAAGGGGAAATCTCCGTCGCCTGAGCTGACGCCATCGCTGGCAAGCCAGCTCCCACAGGTTTTTGTAGCGATCACACAATTGTGTTTCGATACAGATCCTGTGGGAGCTGGCTTGCCAGCGATTGGGGCGACGCGGTCTTAATGATTGACGGTGTAGGCAAGCATCATCGAAATCTGGCTCATCGCCCGCCCGCCACTCTGTTCATGCCACTGATTGAACGCGTCCTGCACAATCGCCAGATCGCGCAGACTGGTCGGCACTTTCTCGACAATCTTCTGTGCATTCAGCGCCGCCACCACGTCGTAGCTCGGGACAAACGTGTCCTTGCCGACCATGCGCAAAAACCGTGGCGCTGATAGCCCGCCCAATTGATGTCCACGCTTTTTCAGATACGTCCACAGACCGACAATGTCGGTCACCGGCCAGTCGGCGATCAACGCGCCGAAGCTGCCGCGTTCTTTTTCCTCATCGAGAATGAACTGCGCATTGCGCGGCACGCTCTTGAGCTTGCCCAAGTGGCGAATGATCCGCGCGTCCTGCATCAGACGCTCAAGGTGTTCGGCGCTCATCAGCACGACTTTTTCCGGGTCGAACTTGAAGAACACTTCTTCGAAAGCCGGCCACTTGGCATCTACCAGACTGTGCTTGAGCCCGGCGCGAAAAACGCGCAGAGCCATGGTCGAGAGGTAGCGGTCGTCGCTGATTTTGCGCAATTGTGCGGGGGTCTTGGGAACGGGCAGATGGGCTTCCAGTTCAGCCGCCGAACCGAAGCGGTTCAGACAGTATTCGTGCAGCCACTTGTAATCGCGCATGCCCTCTCCTGGGAACTGAAAATGAAATTTCACCTATGAACACACAACCCTGTGGGAGCGAGCTTGCTCGCGAAGGTGGCGCGTCATTCAGCACATATGTCGACTGAAACGACGCCTTCGCGAGCAAGCTCGCTCCCACAGTAATCGGGTTTACAGGTTTACGACATTGACGAAGCGCGAAGCCGCCGTCTCGTCGATCTTGAGATTGGTGAAGTCGAACAGGTTTCGGTCGGCCAGTTGCGACGGAATCACGTTTTGCAGACTGCGGAAAATCGATTCGGTGCGGCCCGGGGTCTTGCGATCCCATTCCTGAAGCATGTCCTTGACCACCTGGCGTTGCAGGTTTTCCTGCGAGCCGCAGAGGTTGCACGGGATGATCGGGAATTGCTTGAGGTCCGAGTAAGCCTGGATGTCTTTCTCGTTGCAGTAGGCCAGCGGCCGGATCACCACGTTGCGGCCGTCGTCGGCGCGCAGCTTCGGCGGCATCGCCTTGAGGCTACCGTTGAAGAACATGTTGAGGAAGAACGTCTCGACAATGTCGTCACGGTGATGACCGAGGGCCATTTTGGTCGCGCCGATTTCGTCAGCGAAGGTGTACAGCGTGCCGCGACGCAGGCGCGAGCACAGCGAGCAAGTGGTCTTGCCTTCGGGGATCAGCTCCTTCACCACCGAATAAGTGTCTTTCTCGACGATGTGGTACTCGACGCCCAGCGCTTTGAGGTAAGCCGGCAGCACGTGCTCAGGAAAACCCGGCTGCTTCTGGTCCATGTTCACGGCGACGATCTCGAACTTGATCGGCGCAACCTTCTGAAAGTGCATCAGCACGTCGAGCATGGTGTAGCTGTCCTTGCCCCCGGACAGGCAGACCATGACCTTGTCACCGTCTTCAATCATATTGAAATCAGCGACCGCTTCGCCCGCCAGACGGCGCAGACGCTTTTGCAGTTTGTTCTGGTTGACCGTAAGAGTGCCCATGACGCGGAATCCGTGAGGTGTGACGAAAGGCCGGCATTTTACGCAAAAAACACCGTGAGGGCGAAGGGTCGGGGGTCTGCCCTTCTTGCTCAGTAGATGTGGGGTGAATGAATCCCTGTGGCGAGGGGATTTATCCCCGCTGGGCTGCGCAGCGGCCCCAAAACCTGAACATCGGGTTTGCCTGACGCACCGTGGTGAATCTTGGCGACTGCTTCGCAGCCGATCGGGGCGGTGCGACGTTTCGCTAAATCCCCTCGCCACAGGAATCCCCTCGCCACAGGGGAGGCATGTCCATATTGGGCAAGACCTCAAGGCGATTAAGCCCCGTGTTTACAGCGCAATTTGCTCTAAGCCCCTAGTGCCGGTGCGGTTAAGACCTTTCTATACTGCGACATAAGGTCGCACACATCTGAAGACCTGTATTTGCTCGGCCACCTTGGCCCGTAGGCGCTCCGTTGGGGGGCGATGGCAATAACAAGAGGAGTGAATGGCATGATCCATCACGTAGTGGGACTTTTTACCCACCCCGATCAGGAATGGAAGGAAATCCGTGGCGACCAAGAGGAAAGCATCAGCCACATGTACCTGACGCACACACTGATTCTGGCGGCAATCCCCGCTGTCTCGGCGTTTATCGGCACCACCCAGGTTGGCTGGGTCATTGGTAATCGCGCACCGGTCATGCTCACTGTCGAAAGTGCGGCGTGGATGACGGTCATGTCGTACCTGGCGATGCTCGGCGGGGTCGCGGTCATGGGTGCCTTTGTGCACTGGATGGCCCGCACTTATGACGCCAACCCGAGCCTGGCCCGTTGCGTGGCGTTTGCCACCTACACCGCAACACCGCTGTTTGTCGGCGGGCTGGCGGCGCTGTATCCGCATATGTGGCTAGGCATGATCGTCGGCACGGCGGCCATCTGCTACACGGTGTATCTGTTGTACGTGGGGCTACCGACGTTCATGAATATTCCGTCGGATGAAGGCTTTCTGTTTTCCAGCTCGGTGCTGGCGGTGGGTCTGGTGGTGCTGGTGGCCATCATGGCGTTCACCGTGATTGTCTGGGGACTGGGCGTGGGGCCCGTCTATACCAACTGACGCAATGACTCCCCGAGAAAAACAAGATCTGCCAACACAGGCCGCCGCAAGGCGGCCTTCTCATTTGGATGATGACCATTCGGCGGTTCGGCGATTCGCAAGTTCTAAGGGTTGCGGCATACTTGACGCTTCTGGAGATCGTTCAAGCATGCTCGAGCAACTCAATACTCGCGTCGAAGACTGTTACCAACTCGCTGAATCCTTTTTCAAACGTCATTTCCAACGCCCTGTGGTGAGCCTCAAGCTGCGCGGGCAAAAAGCCGGGGTCGCGCATCTGCACGAGAACCTGCTGCGCTTCAACCCGCAGCTCTACCGGGAAAACGCCGAACACTTCCTCAAGCAAACCGTAGCCCACGAAGTTGCGCACCTGATCGCCCATCAACTGTTCGGCGACCGCATCCAGCCCCACGGCGAGGAGTGGCAACTGATCATGCGCGGCGTTTACGAACTGCCGCCGGATCGCTGCCACACGTATGCAATCAAACGTCGCAGCGTGACCCGCTACATCTACAAATGCCCGTGTGCGGAAAGCGATTTCCCGTTTTCGGCGCAGCGCCATAGTCTGGTGCGGCAAGGCCGGCGGTATCTGTGCCGCCGGTGCAGGAACACCTTGGTGTTCAGTGGTGAGATGCGGGTGGAATAGTCAGAGTTTGTGGTACCTGCATTGGCCCCTTCGCGAGCAAGCTCGCTCCCACAATGGATCTGTTGCGCTCACAAATCCCCTGTGGGAGCGAGCTTGCTCGCGAAGAGGCCGGTGCAGCCGCTAGAGAATTACCCTTGCTCGCCGCAGATCAGCAATCCGCTCAGCACTGACCCCCAACTCCCCCAACACCTGATCCGTGTGCTGCCCCACCCCCGCCCCGACATGTCGTGGCGCCGGCAACCCTTGGGAAAACTTCAGCGGACAGGCCATCTGCGCCTGCGTCGAACCATCCCCTCGCGGCACTTGCGTCACCAGCTCCCGCGCCTGCAATTGCGGATGCTTGGCGGCCTCGCTCAGACTCAACACCGGCTCGACACACGCATCGATCCCGGCAAACATCGCGCAGAGTTCGGCAAAGTCATGCTTTTCAAACTCGACCTTCAATGCCTCCTTCAGCGCCCGCTGCTGCTCGGGCTTGGGCGACAAGCCCTGCGCCGCCAATTCCGGCCGCCCGAGTGCCGCGCACAATGGCTGCATGAACGCCGGCTCCAGACTGCCCACTGACATCCAGCGACCATCCCGTGAACGGTAGTAATCATAAAAACTGCCACCGTTGAGCATCTGGTCTTCCCAACCCGGCTCCGCACCACAGGCGAGGAAACCGGCACCGGCCATGGCATTCAGGCTGAACGCGCAGTCGGTCATGCTCACGTCCAGATGCGTGCCCTGCCCGGTTTGCTGACGGGCGATCACCGCGGCGAGCAGACCAATCACCCCATGCAGCGAACCACCAGCAATATCCGCAACCTGCATGCCCAACGGCAACGGCCCGCTGTCGGCGCGGCCGGTGTAACTGGCAAGCCCGGCCAGCGCCAGGTAGTTGATGTCATGCCCGGCGCGATCCTTGTACGGCCCGGTCTGGCCGTAACCGGTGATCGACACATAGATCAGCTTCGGGTTAATCGCCTTCAGAGCCTCATAACCCAGGCCCAGACGCTCCATTACACCGGGGCGAAACTGCTCGAGGACGATGTCGTAATCGGCCAGCAACTGCTTGACCAACTCCAGCGCTTCGGGCTGTTTCAGATCCAGCGCGAGGCTGCGCTTGTTGCGGTTCAGATAAGCGTGACTGGCCGACATCCCCTGATCATGCGGCGGCAAGACTCGCAGCAGATCCATGCGCGTCGGCGATTCGATGCGCAACACCTCGGCGCCCATATCCGCCAGCAACAGCGAGGCAAACGGCCCCGGCAGCAGGGTCGAGAAATCGAGAATCTTCAATGAGGCCAGCGGTGCGGACATGAGCGAACTCCTTGGACGATGCCCTCAGCCTAGGCAGCGATGGCCGGTACAGCAATCACCGTAAGTGTCACCCGCCGTGACCGTTACGCTCAAATCGCAGGCATGAAAAAACCCCTGTGGCGAGGGATTTCATCCCCGATGGGTCGCAAAGCGGCCCCCTTCTACAGCCTAAAGAAGGGGACTGCTGCGCACTCCATCGGGGATAAATCCCCTCACCACAAGGGCTCTTACACTCCAGCATTACACTGAAGCAGGTTCAGCTTACTTCACATTGCTCGGGGTTGGGCCTTCAGCCACACCCAGGTCGTCTTCTTCACGCTCGTCTGAGATACCGCGACCACCCGAGGCCAGCTCGGCTTGCAGCACGTCGGTGTCCAGCTCCTTGACCCACTTGGCGACAACGATGGTCGCTACAGCGTTACCAACCAGGTTGGTCAGTGCGCGGGCTTCGGACATGAAGCGGTCGATACCCAGGATCAGCGCCAGACCAGCCACCGGCAGGTGACCTACCGCCGACAGGGTGGCGGCCAGCACGATGAAGCCCGAACCGGTCACACCGGCAGCACCTTTGGAGGACAACAGCAGCACCAGCAACAGAGTGATCTGGTGGGAGATGTCCATGTGGGTGTCGGTCGCCTGAGCAATGAACACCGCGGCCATGGTCAGGTAGATCGAAGTACCGTCGAGGTTGAACGAGTAGCCGGTCGGGATCACCAGACCCACTACCGATTTCTTCGCACCCAGACGCTCCATCTTGATCAGCATGCGCGGCAGCGCCGATTCAGAGGACGAAGTGCCCAACACGATCAGCAGCTCTTCACGAATGTAGCGAATCAGTTTCAGCACACTGAAACCGTGCGCGCGGCAGATCGCACCCAGCACCACCACCACGAACAGCACGCAGGTGATATAGAAGCAGATCATCAACTGGCCCAGTTGCACCAGCGAGCCGACACCGTACGCACCGATGGTGAAAGCCATGGCACCGAACGCACCGAGTGGCGCCAGTTTCATGATCATGTTGATGATATTGAACATCACGTGGGCGAAGCGATCAATCATGTCCAGCAGCGGACGACCGTACGAACCCAGGCGATGCAGGGCGTAGCCGAAGATCACCGAGAACATCAATACTTGCAGGATATCGCCAGTGGCAAACGCGCCGACGATGGTGTTCGGGATCACGTTGAGCAAGAAGCCGACGATGCTCTGGTCTTTACTCGCCGTCACGTAGGTGGCGATTTTCGAAGCATCCAGAGTGGTCACGTCGATGTGCATGCCAGCGCCAGGCTGCACGACGTTGACTACGATCAGACCGATCAGCAGGGCGAGAGTGGATACGACTTCAAAATACAGCAGCGCGTAGCCGCCGGTCTTGCCCACCGATTTCATGTTCTGCATGCCAGCGATGCCGCTGACAACAGTACAGAAGATGATTGGCGCGATGACCATTTTGATCAGTTTGATGAACCCGTCACCCAGCGGCTTGAGGGCCACCCCGGTCTGCGGATAGAAGTGACCGAGCAGAATGCCGATAGCGATGGCAACGATCACCTGGAAATACAGGGATTTGTAAATTGGCTGACGAGTCGTCATTGCACGTTTCCTCAAGCGTCCCGCGTGGCAACATCCATCTGTTGTCGGCGAAACCTGAATTGCGAACCCTCCTGCACTGGAGGGATTTGTTGTTGGAACGGCGCTTTGCGCAAAGGCTCAACGCACGCTTCTGTCACTTGTATCGCAAACGTCGTGCCACTTTGGTGCATATGGCTACAAGCCTTTTGATATCGGGCATAACAGATTTATTTGGCCACTGGATGAGTCACCCGGTGTGGCGGATATCCGCCAACTCGCCGGCTCTCGTCCTACAATTTGGCGGAAATCCGCCTTGTTGCCCCTGCCACCCCCGGCTACCATCCGGCGCCTGAGGAAGGATCTGCCGCTTATGCGCGAACGCACCATTGCCAGTCATTTCGCCCGTGCCGCCCTCGGTGGCGCACGCCGCCAGGGGTTCGATTACTCGGACCTGCTGTTGCAACTGGGTATCAGCCCCGAACTGCTCGACGAGCCCCGAGCGCGCATCGCCCCGGAACAGTTCACCCGCTTGATCCAGGGTCTGTGGCTGGCGCTGGACGACGAATACCTGGGGTTCGGCAAGGCGCCGAGCAAACCCGGCAGCTTCGCGATGATGTGCCACGCCTCGATCCACTGCCGCAATCTGGAGAAGGCTCTGCAACGCGGCTTAATGTTTTATGGCCTGTTCCCCGAAGCCCCGCGCCTGAACCTCGTGCGCGAAGACGAATGGGTGCGCCTGAGCCTCGACGACTCGCAATTGTGGGACCCGGATCACTTCCTCAGCGAAAGCCTGCTGGTGATCTGGCATCGTCTCGGCAGTTGGCTGATCGGCCAGCGAATCCGCCTGGAGCAAGCGACCTTCAGTTATGCGAAACCTGCGCACGGCGCTGAATACGACCTGCTGTTCCCCTGCCCTCTGGTGTTTTCAGCAGATCGAAGCAGCCTGCTGTTCCACAGTCGCTACCTGCACATGCCGTTGTTGCAGGACGAACGCACCCTCAAACACTTCCTCGAACGCTCCCCCGCGGACCTGCTGTCACGCCCCGACGATGGCGACAGCCTGAGCAGCCGCCTGCGCAGCCTGCTCAGCCGCGACAGCGCACGCTGGCCAGACCTCGACGCCGTGGCCGCGCACCTGCACATCAGCCCGCAGACCCTGCGCCGACATTTGCGTGAGGAAGGCACCAGTTTTCAAGAGTTGAAAGATCAGCTGCGGCGGGATATCGCCATCTACCATTTGGGCCGCGCGGATCTGTCGTTGCAACAGATCGCTGAACAGCTGGGTTTTTCCGAGCCATCGGCGTTTCATCGGGCGTTCAAGAAATGGACGGGGCTAACGCCGGGGGCTTATCGGGCGCAGGAGCAGTGAGGCCATAACGTCAAAAGCCCCTCACCCTAACCCTCTCCCGGAGGGAGAGGGGACTGACCGTGGTGCTTGGGAGAGATATGCCGACGTCGGATACCGAGTCGAACTCAAGTTCTGAAAAACGAACGATCAGGATCAAAAGATCGCAGCCTCCGGCAGCTCCAGTTGGACCGAGTTCACGTTAGAGGCTGGTCGGCTGTCAGGCTGGCTCCCACAGTTTTAACTTACCCGCGAAGCACGTGGCGCAGCCACCCCACTCAACACAATGAGCGTTAGCTCAAGTGCAGCTCTTGATCTTGATCTGGAAGGCCCGTCGGCAGGCTTTGTTCCGGGGTTCATCCGGGGAGGACATCGAGAGGAGGTGCAGCGAAGCAAACCGGAGGCGATGCCCCGGTTGAGCCCCGGAACGAAGGAACCCCGAGCCCCAGCGAGCGGGCCGGACGTCAGGGCAAAGCCTTTTGGGTTACCTTTTCGGCGTCTGGAAAAGGTGACTCGCCGTAAGGGCGAAACCCTAAGCAGCCATAACCGCAGCAATGGATATACACCCCAACCCCAAAACCAAAACCAAAACCCCGGTCAAAACTCAAACCGCAGGAAAGTGAATCCTGAACGCCGCCCCGCCCATCGGCGAATCGCCCAGCGCGAGTTTGGCGTTATAGCTCTCAATAATATCCTTCACCACCGCCAACCCAATCCCCTGCCCCGGATGTTGCCGATCCAGCCGCTCACCACGTTCAAGAATCCGCGCCCGCTGATCCGGCGGCACACCCGGCCCATCATCCTCAACACACAACTCAACCCCAGTCAGGCTCTCACGCACACTGATACGCACCTCACTCAGGCACAACCGATAAGCGTTCTCCAGCAAATTACCCATCATCTCCAGCAGAGCGCCCTGCTCAATCGGCACATAACAATGCTCGGGCAAATCAAACGCCACCCGCACATGCTTGTCGCGATACACCTTATCCAGCGTATCGCACAGACTTTGCAGCACCGGACGCAACCGCACCTGATGCCGCACCAGCCCACTTTTACGCAAACTCGCCCGCTGCAATTGATAGCTGATCTGCTGACTCATACGCTCAATCTGACTTTGCAGAACCCAAGCCTGATCAACGTCTTTGGGCCGCTGAGCCATGTCCTCACTGACCCCTTGCAACACCGCCAACGGCGTTTTCAGGCTGTGCGCCAAATCGTCGAGCGAGTCGCGATAACGGCTGCGCTGCTGACGCTCGCTCAGCAGCAAACGGTTGAGCGAACCCGTCAGGCGCAGCAGTTCGCGCGGGTGTTGCTCGGTGAGACTTTCGCGGGATCCGGTTTCAATTTCGTCGAGTTCCTGACTGAGTTGACGCAAGGCTTTCAGGCCCCACGTCAGGCCGATCCACAACAGAGCCAGCAGCACCAGCAACGCTGCGCCGAAGCCCAGATAGAGATTTTCGCGCAGGCCTTCGAGGGTGGTTTCGTACTCGCGCACCGGTTGCAGCGCGACGATGCTGAACGCCGCACTTTTGCCGCCGAGCAGTTTGACTTCAACGTCGTAAACGAAGAATTCCTGACCATTGGCCTCGCGAATCCGCGCGAACTCATTGCCGAGTCCGTCGTAACGCGGCTTGTAGTTGATCTGCTCTTCCTGGGTGGCTTTGGAACGCCAGACCAGATGCCCTTCACGGTCGTAGATGTAGCCGAGCAGTCGGAAGTCGGTGAGGTTGAAACGCTCATCGGGCAACTGCGACGGCATCATCAGGCGCCCGTTTTCAATGCGCGCGGCGGAAATCAGCGTGGTCACGTCAGAAGCCAGACGCTGCTCGATCGAATCCTGCAAGGCAAGGCTGAACGCGCCTTGCATCGCTGGCAGCAAGGCGAGCATGAACAACACCGCCAACGTGGTGGCGGCGAGCATCAGCCGAACGCGAAGCGAACGAATCAAGTGCAGCGCTCATTGAACAGGTAACCGAGGCCACGCACCGTGTCGATCGGCTTGAACCCGCCCGGGCCTTCGAGTTTGCGGCGCAAGCGGCCGACCAGCACTTCGATCACGTTTGGATCGCGCTCGCCATCGTCCGGATAGAGCTGCTCCATCAAGCGATCCTTGGGCACCACTTGCTGGTGATGGCGCATCAGGTATTCGAGGATGCGATATTCGTAGGCGGTCAGCGCCAGCGGTTGCTCATCGAGGGACGCTTGTTTGCGATTGAGATCGAGCAACAGCGGGCCGGCAACAATGGTCGATTGGGTGAAGCCGCTGGAACGGCGCAGCAAGGCATTCAGGCGCGCGTCGAGTTCCTCGAACTGGAACGGTTTGACCACGTAATCATCAGCACCGGCGGCGAGGCCTTCGACCTTGTCCTGCCAGTTGCCGCGTGCGGTAAGAATCAGGATAGGGAAGGTCTTGCCGCTTGAACGCAACTGACGAATCAGGTCGAGACCACCCATGCCCGGCAGACCAAGATCGATCACCGCCAAGTCAAAGTTGTACTGTCCGGTCTGGTACAGCGCTTCTTCGGCATTGGCCACGGACTCGACCACGTGGCCGCTCTCCGTCAGGCGGGTTTGCAGGTGATGGCGCAACAGCGCTTCATCTTCGACGACCAATAGTTTCATGACCTTCTCCCAAAAAACTTGAAATCTCCAATCAACCACCTGTGGGAGCGAGCTTGCTCACGAAGGCGGTTATTCAGTCAACGCAGATGTTGAATGAAACATCGCTTTCGCGAGCAAGCTCGCTCCCACAGTGTTCTACAGCGAATCACTCTTTAGAAAAAGTAGTTGGCCGACAAGTACGTCTGCGCGCTGCTGGTCAGGTCCAGCGAGCCTTGCTTGCTGCCACCGCGTTCGCTCATCTCGGTGCTGGCGTTGCTGCGCAGGTAACGGTAACCGAGTTCTACCGAGGTGTTTTGCGAAACTTGCTGCATCACACCGAACTGGCCGCCGACCGCGTAACCGATGTCGCTGTCACGGCTAAAGCCTGGGGATTCCTGAGTCAACTTGGTCAGACCCGCCGTCGCACCGCCGAACAGTTTGGTGCTGCTGCCCACCGGGTAGAACAGATCGTAGCTGCCCAGCAGGTTTTCCTGACGCAGTTTAATGCCATTGTGCGAACCGGACACGTTGTCGTAGGTGGCGTAGTAGCGACCTTGCGAGTTTTGCTGACCGAGGCGTACGCCGTAGGTGTTATTGCCGTCGATCGCGCCGGTAGCGTTCGGGTGATCGAGGTTGTCATTCAGTGCGTGGGACTTTTTGATCTTGTCGCTGGTCTGGCCGAAAGTCAGGCCAGCGAAGTTGGAAGTGGTGTCGGCATGGGCCGCGATACTGGCGCTCATTACGGTAAATGCCAGCAGCAGTTTGTTTAAACGAGTCATGGTATTTCCTCTTTCACAGTGCTGTTTGGGTATGACGCAAGGTTACTGACCCTCCCCTGTACCGCCCCTGAACGCTCTCTGAACCTGACCTGAACCAAATCGTCTAGGCTGTCCTGACCACTTTTCGATAAGGAGACCGACCATGCGCCTGTTCCTCGCCCTCACCTTGCTGGCCATCAGCAGCCTCACCCAGGCTGCGATCAAGACTGAAGAAATCCCCTACCAGAGCGCCGACGGCACAAAGCTGATCGGCTACTACGCCTACGACGACGCCATCAAAGGCAAGCGCCCGGGGATTGTCGTGGTGCATGAGTGGTGGGGCCTGAACGATTACGCCAAGCGCCGCGCGCGGGATCTGGCCGAACTCGGTTACAGCGCGCTGGCGATCGATATGTACGGCGAAGGCAAAAATACCGAGCACCCGAAAGATGCGATGGCGTTCTTGCAGGCAGCGACTGCGGACGCCGCGGCCGCCAGCAAGCGTTTTGAGGCCGGGCTGGATTTGCTGAAGAAACAGCCGCAGACCGACGCGAACAAACTCGCGGCCATCGGTTACTGCTTCGGCGGTGCCGTAGTGTTGAACGCGGCGCGTCAGGGTGTGCCGCTGGCGGGCGTGGTGAGTTTCCACGGCGCACTGGCAACCAAAACACCGGCCACGCCTGGCAGTGTGAAAGCGAAGGTTCTGGTGGAGCATGGGGCGCTCGACAGCATGGTCACAGCGGACAACGTCACCGCGTTCAAAGCGGAAATGGACAAAGCTGGCGCTGACTATAAGTTTGTCAGTCTGGATGGCGCCAAACATGGCTTCACCAACCCCGATGCTGATCGTTTGAGTCATGGCGAGCACGGGGGGCCGGATATTGGCTACAACAAGGCAGCCGATGAGAAGTCCTGGGCGGACATGCAGGCGTTCTTGAAAAAAGTCTTTGGCTGATCAGAGAGACAGCGGCGCGGCCTTCGCGAGCAGGCTCGCTCCCACAGAGAGTTTGTGATCGACGCAGATTCAATGTGGGAGCGAGCTTGCTCGCGAAAGCCGCACCACCGATCTCGACCTTGTCCCGACTAACCGGCAAAATGCCCACCATGAAGCCAACCCCAGCCCTCCCCGCCTGCTGCACCCCGCTCGATGCTCACTGGCCGTTGCCGACGGTGTTGGCCGACACGGTGCTGCTCAGCACGCATTTCGATCCGTCACAACTGCTTTGCGATGACTTCCAGCGCAGCGCCATCGAGCCGCCGCCGAGTATTCAGCGTTCGGTGGCCAAACGGCAGGCGGAGTTTCTTGCCGGGCGAATCTGTGCACGCGCAGCATTACAGCAGTTGGAAGGCAGCGGCGTGGTTCCGCCAATTGGCGAAGATCGTGCACCGGTGTGGTCGGCGCACATCTGCGGCTCGATCACCCACAGCACCGGCCGCGCGGCGGCGATTGTCGCCAACAAGCAGCATTGGCGCGGTTTGGGCATGGACCTGGAAAACCTGCTCAACAGCGAACGCGCCGAGCGCCTGGCCGGAGAGATTCTGACCGCACCGGAAATGCAGCGCATGGCTGCAGCATCGCCGGATCAATTGGCCCTATGGGTGACACTGACGTTTTCGGTGAAAGAAAGCTTGTTCAAGGCGCTCTACCCGATCGTGCAGAAGCGCTTTTACTTCGAGCACGCCGAGGTGCTGGAGTGGACTGAAGCGGGATCGGTCCGGTTGCGACTGTTGACCGATCTGTCGAGTGAGTGGCGTAACGGCACCGAGCTAGATGCGCAGTTTGGCGTGCAGGATGGGCAGTTGTTGAGTCTGGTCAGCATTCCCACCTGAAGGATTTTCGGTGCCTGATCTGCCCTCTTCGCGAGCAAGCTCGCTCCCACATTTTGGAATGCGTTTTCCTGTGGGAGCGAGCTTGCTCGCGAAAGCTATATTCCAGCCACAACAGACTTCAGCGGCGCTCCTGATGCCTCGGCCAACTCAGGCTAAAGCAAGCCCCACCCAGACTCTTGCTCTTGCCAATGATCGCCCGGCCGTCATGCCAATGGATGATCCGCCGCACAATCGACAACCCCAAACCATGCCCGCCCGACGCCCGCGTACGACTGTCATCCAGCCGTAGAAACGGCGTGAAGATCCGCTCCCACGCCACCTCCGGCACACCCGGCCCGTCATCTTCGACGTCGACCCGACAACGCAATTGCCCGACCTGATAGCTCACCGTGACCTTGGAGTGCGCGTGGCGCATCGCATTACCCACCAGGTTCTGCAACGCTCGATGCAGATAACGTGGCTCGGCCTCGACCCAAGCATCGTCGTTGTCGGCAGCCGACAGGCACAACCCACGCTGCACTGTGACCTCGGCGCGCAACGGCGCCAGCTCTTCGATCACCTGATTGACCAGTGCGTCGAGGTCGATACGCTGAAACGTCAGCGCTGGCGAACCCTGCTCCAGCCGCGCGTAAGTGAGCATTTCGTCGACCAGCTTATCGAGGTCCTCGATGTCGTGATCCATGCCTTCACGGTACTTTTCCAGTGCTTGCGGGGTGGTCGCCGAGCCGATCATCTCCAGGCCGAAACGCAGGCGCGCTACCGGCGTGCGCAATTCGTGGGACACCGCTCGCACCAGTTCGCGCTGGATCGCCAGCAACTGCTGCAAGTGCTCGGCCATGCCATTAAACGCCGATGCCAAGCGCCCGACCGAGTCGGCACCGCGTGCCGGCACGCGGGTTTCCAGGCTGCCCTTGGCGATGCGCGTGGCCGCGGCTTCGAGGCCGCGCAAACGCCGCTCCAACTGACGCACCAATAGATAAACGATGAGGCCGATCAAACTCAGACCGAGCGCGGCGATCAGCACCAGCCACTCCGGCGGGTACGGATTCATCTGATACAACGGACCGATTTCCAGCACCCACGGCGTGCCGACCATACCGGCAAAGACCCGGATCGAATCGCCGCCCTTGCCCAACGCCATCACCGTGTCGCCCTCGGCCACGCGCCGGCTCTGGTCTTCGTCCATGTCGGCGTCATTGACCGTGACCAGCCGCAGGTCAAAACCAAAACCATTGTCTTTCTTTATCTGTGCCAGCCGTTTCGGTTGCTCGGCCACTGGCACGCGCACCAGTTCATCGGCCAGCAGGTAAATCGTCGCCCGGGCCAGTTGCTCGCTTATCTGCTGCACCTCGCCGGTGAGGACGAGTTGCTCCTTGTCGCTGACCAGTCGATAGACCTTCGCCGCGTGCGGCCCGGTCTGCTCGACCAGCACTTGCCCTCGCAGTACACGGGTGCGCTGAGCCAGGTCGAGATCGGTCTCGGAAAATTTCTTCACGGCCAGCGGAATCCCCAGCAGCCGCTCCCACACCAGCAGCGCACGATGGCGCTCGGTTTCGTTCATCGGTTGCAGGTTGTCGGCCATCAGCGAGAAGGTGCCGTGGGCCAGCCGCTCGCGATATTGCTCGCTGCGCACCTGATTGAGCAGGTTCAGCGCCAGCACACCGAGCACCGCCACCAGAATCAGCGCTGCGCACATGCCGCCGTAGATGCGCAGGAAGATCGAGTTCACAGCGGCAGGTCTACGCAAGCTTCAGGGACAAACAGATAGCCTTTGCTGCGGATGGTCTTGATCAGGCGCGGATGATCGGGGTCATCACCGATTTTCGGGCGGATGCGCGAGATACGCACATCGATCGAACGGTCCTGGCCGTCGTAACCGATGCCACGCAGCGCCGTGAAGATTTCCTCCCGCGACAGGATGCGCCCGGCGTTGGACACCAGCAGCCAGAGCAGGTCGAATTCGGCGCTGGTCAGCTCGATGCCGTTATCGCTCAGCCAAGCTTCGCGCAAGGCGTTGTCCACCACCAGCGGACCGAATTGCAGGCGACGGCTTTTTTCCGCGCTCGGCTCGGGTGAGTCACTGCGTCGCAGCAATGCCTGAATCCGTGCCAGCAACAATCGCGGACGCACCGGTTTGCACACGTAATCGTCGGCGCCGAGGTCGAGCCCCTGAATCTGGTCGGCATCGTCAGTACGTGCGGTCAGCATCAGGATCGGCCCGTCATAACGGTCACGCACCTTGCGGCAGATCGTCAGACCGTCTTCACCGGGGAGCATCAGATCGAGGATCACCAGATCCGGCTGCTCGGTGATGATCCGCGCCGCCGCCAGTGCGCCATTGCCTTCGATTTCCACGCGCAGTCCATTGGCTTGCAGGTAGTCCCGAGTGAGTTCGGCCAGACGTTGATCATCCTCGACTATCAATATCTGAAAGGCTTGTTGCTCCACCGGTGACCTCTGCTTGCTGTTTTTATTAATAGAAGGAAATGACTGGGACAACACTATCCCTGTGGGAGCGAGCTTGCTCGCGAAAGCGGCGGGTCAGTCGACAGTAATGTTGGCCTCACCGACGTCTTCGCGAGCAAGCTCGCTCCCACAAGTTTCTGAATCCTCCCGTTCATTTGTCATGTTTGGGGAGGATAAGAATGCCTGCGCATGGCCGATTGTATAAACGGCGTACAGCCAGAACACAAGTCGGTAAATGCGTTCGGACAAGGCCAGATTTTATGATAGGGTTCGCGCCCTTAAAAAACCGCTGAAGCGATTTTGTCGGCGGAAAAACAGTGACAAACGGTCTAGCTCAGCAGGTTCGCGGCCTACACGGGAATTCCTTGTTTCGCACACAATTTACGCACAGGGTTATCCACAGGCTGTCCGTTGCAATCACCCCCCAAAACGCATTATCTTGTAGCCCGCGCTCAAAAAAACCCTACATGTAGGGTTTGACGCAAAAAACCCAACACAAACCGGACAGTGAATTCAAGGCTTTTATTGGCCATTGTCGGGTTGAACCAAACGTATTTTTACAAGCCCAAACCGCGCCTGCGGATGGCTACCGTTTTTCAGTCGATCACGGCGTAAACGGTACGGGTGTTGCAGTGGCGAAACTGCTCCCCGAATGGAATGCGGTTTCTCGCGTACGGCGCGAACCGAAGACTTCGGCATGGAAGCGGCGCCCACAAGGCCCCTTCCTGAACTGTCCCGAAGTCGTTATGCCCGGCGCGTGCCGGTTGTAGTGCTTCAGGACGGAACGGTGGGCACCGTGATGGTGCCCAAACAAACATAGAGAACGTGGAGACACCCATGCAAACCGACACAACTCGCGAGAACCCGCAGGGCACCTTGCCGCAGGCCGCTGATTCGACTTCGGATCTGGCAGCCACCGCGCCTGGACAACTGAGCGTGATCAAGCGTAATGGCACTGTCGTTCCTTACACCGATGACAATATCACAGTCGCTATCACCA
>NZ_JBIWAL010000054.1:35004-37269 GCF_044760045.1 Pseudomonas sp. NPDC098747
AAAGATACTCCCACAACAAAGATCAACACCATCAAAAACAAACATAAACAACAACACCCTATACCGAAAGACCGAACAAGTCACCGCGACCTTCAAGCGTCGCATGCCTTCGGGCGGCACCATCCACATCGAAGAAATCCAGGACCAGGTCGAACTGGCCCTGATGCGTGCCGGCGAGCAGAAAGTCGCTCGCGACTACGTGATCTACCGCGACGGTCGTTCGAAAGAACGCGCTGCCCACGCCCCGGCGGAAGAAGCCGTCAATGCGCACCCGTCGATCCGCATCACCCGCGCCGACGGCACCTTCGCGCCACTCGACATGGGTCGCCTGAACACCATCGTCACCGAAGCCTGCGAAGGCCTGGCTGAAGTCGACGGCGACCTGATCCAGCGCGAAACCCTGAAAAACCTGTACGACGGCGTGGCCCTGACCGACGTCAACACCGCTCTGGTGATGACCGCCCGTACGCTGGTTGAGCGCGAGCCGAACTACTCGTTCGTGACCGCCCGCCTGCTGATGGACACCCTGCGTGCCGAAGGCCTGAACTTCCTGGAAGTGGCCGAGAGCGCCACTCACCACGAAATGGCCGACCTGTACGCCAAGGCCCTGCCGTCTTACATCGCCAAAGGTATCGAGTTCGAACTGCTGAACCCTGTGCTGGCCACCTTCGACCTGGAAAAACTGGGCAAGGCGATCAACCACGAGCGCGATCAGCAATTCACCTACCTGGGCCTGCAGACCCTGTACGACCGTTACTTCATCCACAAGGATGGCGTGCGTTTCGAACTGCCGCAGATCTTCTTCATGCGTGTGGCCATGGGCTTGGCGATCGAAGAAAAGAACAAAGAAGACCGTGCGATCGAGTTCTACAACCTGCTGTCGTCCTTCGACTACATGGCTTCGACTCCGACCCTGTTCAACGCCGGTACTCTGCGTCCACAGCTGTCGAGCTGCTACCTGACCACCGTGCCGGATGACCTGTCGGGCATTTACCACGCGATCCACGACAACGCCATGCTGTCGAAATTTGCTGGCGGCCTGGGCAACGACTGGACGCCGGTCCGTGCGCTGGGTTCGTACATCAAGGGCACCAACGGCAAGTCGCAAGGCGTGGTTCCGTTCCTCAAAGTAGTGAACGACACCGCTGTAGCCGTTAACCAGGGTGGCAAGCGCAAAGGCGCTGTGTGTGCTTACCTGGAAACCTGGCACATGGACATCGAGGAGTTCATCGAACTCCGCAAGAACACCGGTGATGATCGTCGTCGTACCCACGACATGAACACTGCCAACTGGATCCCTGACCTGTTCATGAAGCGCGTCTTCGATGACGGCCCGTGGACCCTGTTCTCGCCATCCGAAGTACCGGATCTGCACGACCTGACCGGCAAGGCTTTCGAAGAGCGTTACGAGTACTACGAAGCGCTGTCCCAGTACCCGGGCAAGATCAAGCTGTTCAAGACCATCCAGGCCAAAGACCTGTGGCGCAAAATGCTGTCCATGCTCTTCGAAACCGGCCACCCATGGCTGACTTTCAAAGACCCGTGCAACCTGCGTAGCCCGCAGCAGCACGTCGGCGTGGTTCACAGCTCGAACCTGTGCACCGAGATCACCTTGAACACCAACAAGGACGAGATCGCTGTTTGCAACCTGGGCTCGATCAACCTGCCGAACCACATCGTCGACGGCAAGCTGGACACCGTTAAACTGCAACGCACCGTGAACACCGCCGTGCGCATGCTCGATAATGTGATCGACATCAACTACTACTCGGTACCGCAGGCGAAGAACTCCAACTTCCGCCACCGTCCGGTGGGCCTGGGCATCATGGGCTTCCAGGACGCTTTGTACCTGCAGCACATCGCCTACGGCTCCGACGCTGCCGTCGAATTCGCCGACAAGTCGATGGAAGCGGTCAGCTACTACGCCATCCAGGCCTCTTGCGACCTGGCTGACGAGCGCGGCGCTTACGAGACGTTCCAGGGTTCGCTGTGGTCCAAAGGCATTCTGCCGCTGGATTCGCAACAGATCCTGATCGAACAACGCGGCCAGAAGTACATCGACGTTGACCTGAACGAATCCCTGGACTGGGCACCGGTTCGCGCCCGTGTACAGAAAGGCATTCGTAACTCCAACATCATGGCCATCGCACCGACCGCGACCATCGCCAACATTACCGGCGTATCGCAGTCGATCGAACCGACCTACCAGAACCTGTATGTGAAATCGAACCTGTAGGGCGAAATCACCCTCATCAACCCGTACCA
>NZ_JBIWAL010000055.1:0-20760 GCF_044760045.1 Pseudomonas sp. NPDC098747
GAGCGACCGCACCTGTCCTTAAAATACAAAACGCCCGACGCGGTGCATCGGGCGTTGGGGTGAAAAAGGTGTAAACCTATTTCAGGACTAGACACGGTAAGATTTGTGTTGTCCGGAAGATTTTACCCCCTCACCCCAGCCCTCCCGAAACGTCGGACCGCCCCCAAGGGGGCGAGGGGAAAGGGAGCCGATTTGTGTCGATTACGAGATCTACATTCACCTTCGAAATTTCAGGTCGGCGTAACTCGAATATTCACCTCGGTCAGTCCCCTCTCCCTCCGGGAGAGGGCTAGGGTGAGGGTGCTTTTGATTTTGATCGCTTTTGACGTCAGGCAGCTTGCGAATAGAAATCGAGCACGCTGACGCCTGTCAGCAAATCCGTCTCAGGCAAATCCGCATGCTGATGCCCGCCCAGCGCGCAATACACCAGCCAATGACGATCCTGAACATTGAAGGCGAGGCTGCCGACAAGGCTTTGCTGTTCGTCATAGGGGGTGATGAGGTACAGACGATCCTGGTTTTCAGCGTGAAGCATGTGGCGTTCCATGTCGGTTTCGAGGCGCGCATGGTGGCCGATAGAAATGACGAAGCCGTGACACACGACAGCCATCGGTCGATTGAAGGGTTATTTGTCGTAAAGGAGAGGCGCCGGGGGCAGGTTTCGGTAGAATCCCGCCGCGGTCGTCGGTCTGCCACGCTGATTAAGTTTGAGGTCTGTGATGTCGCTGCATTTGATGACGCTGTTTACCAACCATCCTGCCAAATTGATCAATCTGCTGGCGCTGCTCTTGGCGTTTCCGGGCAGTTGGCTGCTGCACGCAACCCGCCGCCGCGAACAACGCGCAACGGCCAGCATCGCCGCCCAGCGCCAGGCTCAGCCGAACGCCGAACCGATCCTCGATTGGGCGACATTGCGCATGAACCGTTTTTTCTATCGCTTCGGTTTTGCGTGCCTGGGCCTGGCCCTGGTCATTTCCTGGATCAGCACCCGATTCTGAATTGAATGCAAAACCCTGTGGCGAGGGGATTTATCCCCGTCGGCCTGCGCAGCAGGCCCCTGCTTTTTTCAGCTGGAAACTGGGGGGGCGCTGCGACGTTTCGCTAAATCCCCTCGCCACAAAGGCGCCAGTTTGCCTGCTTACAGCGCCAACCCAGCCTTGACCCGATACTGATTACGCACCGGTGTCGCATATTGCAGCACCATGTACGGACGATGCTCTTCAGGGCAATCATCCAGCCGTGACTGCCATTCTTCCTGCGCCTTCGCCAACTCATCCGCCGGGAACACCTCGGCAGCTTTCGGCACATTCAGCGCTGGATCAGCATCGGCCCACTGCGCATAGGCCAGGTAATGCACCGGGAACAACCGGTAGCCGCCGAGAATCTGCTTGTCCATCTCGACCGCCAATTGCTTGGTGTCTTCGAACCGCTCGGTGATTGGCGCAGCGAAGTTCACATGCACCCGGCCCTTGTAGCCAGTGATTCCTTTGGCGATGCTCACGTCATCCTCGCCCGGTACTTTGCTGTAAGTGCCGGTGGTGGCGCGGATGTACAACTCGCGGGCCTTGGCCTGGTCGCACGGATCGTATTCGTAGCTGATCGACACCGGGGTGACGTTCAACGACTGAATCACTTCGCCGAACGGCTCGTCCTTGCGGCTCATGTGGAACATCTTGAGGATCGCCGACTCGGTGCGGTCATCGCCATCCTTCGCCCGGCCTTCGGCCTGAGCAATCCAGATCGAGGCGCAATCGTTGCGGATCGAGTGGTTGATGTACGCCGACAACAGTTGATACGCGGCCATTTTCTCGCGACGGCCGGTGATCGAGCGATGCACGATGAAGCTCTTGTTCAGACGCATCAGGTCGCTGACAAACGGCTTCTGCAGCAGGTTGTCACCGATCGCGATACGCGGCGTCGGCAGGCCCGCGTGGTATACGGCATAGTTGACGAAGGCCGGGTCCATCACGATGTCGCGGTGGTTGGCGATGAACAGATAAGCGCTGCCGGACTTGAATTGCTCGACACCGGTGTAGGTCACGCCGTCGGTGGCACGCTCGATGGTATGGTCGACGTAAGCCTCGACTTTGTCCTGCAAAGTTGCCACCGATGTCACGTCGGCAAACTCACGACGCAGCCGATGGGCTATAAGTGGTTTGAGCATCCAGCCGAACGGACCGGCAAAACGCGGGAAGCGGAAGTGGGTGAGGATATCTAGAAACGCCTTGTCGCCGAGCAGTCTTGCCAGTACCACAGGTACTTCGCTGTCGTCGTAAGGTCGGTTGGAAACGGCTAGGGTAAGTAAAGGTTTTGATCGAAAACCAACGGGGCACGGTCTGAAAAAACAGTCAGACAAAAATAGCCCTGCAAATAGACCGGCGATTATACGCACAAGTCACTTGGGAGACCGCGATGCTGGAAGGCGCACTGTATGAATGTCCGTATTGTGGTGAAGAGGTCGAGACGACAGTTGATCTGTCGGGGGGCGATCAGACTTATATCGAGGACTGTCAGGTGTGTTGTAAGCCGATCAAGTTTGTATTGCAGGTTCACGAAGATGAGTGGCATCTGGAAGTCTTCAGCGAAAACGAGTGAGGGGCGCTCATGCAGCGAATCTACGAGCCGGAAAACCTGATGGAAGGCGAGATGCTCAAGGGCATGCTTGCCAGCGAAGGTATCGAGGCGCACCTGATGGGCCAGGATTTGCTCGGCGGCACCGGTGATTTGCCGATTTTCGGGGTGCTCGGGCTGTCGGTGGATAACGATCAGGCCGAATACGCCCTTGAGCTGATCACCGCGTACAATGCCGCGCTGCCGCTGCCCGGCGACGAACCGGAGAGCTTCCCTGGTACGCTGGTCTGTTAGGCTGACGTTTGTTTTATTTTTGAGTCGTGTTGCCCCATGTGTGGACGTTATGCCCTGTTTCGCTGGAACCGTGATTTCGCGGCCCTGCCAGGTTTTCCTGCCGATCAACTGGCGCAGTGGAACATTTCCCCCAACGATTCGGTGTTGATGCTGCGTGCCGGTGAAAACGGCGAGCGCACGTTGGCCCGCGCCCGCTGGGGACTGACGCCGCCGTGGCTGACGGATTTGTCGCGCACCCCGGCGCATGCCCGGTCCGAAACCGTGGCCGAACAACCGATGTTTCGCGAGGCGCTGCGCTTGCGTCGCTGCCTGCTGCCGGCCAATGGTTTTTACGAATGGCGCGGGACTCAGCGCAAGCGCCCGTACTGGCTGACGCCGGGGGAGGGGGCTTCGCTGTTTTTCGCGGCGATCTGGGAGGCTTATCCGGTGCAGGAGCAGGTCTGGTTGAGCACGGCGGTGATTACTCAACCGGCATCCAGTCAGCGTCGGCCGTTGATTCTGGATGAGGCGGGGCAGGCGGCGTGGCTTGATCCACAGACGCCGCTGCACACCTTGCAAGCGTTGCTCGCCAGCGAGCCTGCCGCGTTGCGCGAGCGGGTGTTGGCGAATATGGTCAATGATCCGAAGCTCAATGGGCCGGAGTGTTTGACCCCGGGTTAGGCCGTTTGGATCAAGAACCCCTCACCCTAACCCTCTCCCGGAGGGAGAGGGAACTGATCGGGGGATTTGCAGAACTCCGCCGACTTGAAAGAGCTTTACCGAATCCATAATCGACTCGTTATTACAGGTCGATGTATGGCGCAAGACAACTCGGTCGGCCCCCTCTCCCTCGGGGAGAGGGCTGGGGTGAGGGGCTTTTCGCTTTTCAAACCTTGAACTGATTGATCAACCGCCGCTGCTGCTCCGCCAACTTGGTCAGATCGGCACTCGCCGAACTCGACTCATCTGCGCCGCCCGCCACTTCATTGGCCACTTGCCCGATGTTGATTACGTTGCGGTTGATGTCATCCGCCACCGCGCTCTGTTCCTCGGCCGCACTGGCGATCTGCGTGTTCATGTCGTTGATGACCGACACCGCACGAGTAATCGTCTCCAGCGCCTCGGCGGCTTTCGCCGCGTGTTGCACGCTTTCGTCGGTGCGGTTCTGGCTGTCCTCCATGACCCGTACCACATCGCGGGTGCCCTGTTGCAGTTGCTGGATCATGGTCTGGATTTCTTCGGTGGCTTTCTGGGTTTTTTGCGCCAGATTACGCACCTCGTCCGCCACCACCGCAAAGCCGCGCCCCTGCTCACCGGCGCGCGCCGCTTCAATGGCTGCGTTCAGCGCCAGCAGATTGGTCTGCTCGGCAATCCCGCGAATCGCCGTGAGGATCGCGTTGATGTTCTCGCTGTCCTTGGCCAGGGTTTGCACCACGTCGACAGCCTTGCCGATTTCCACCGCCAGCACGCCAATCGAATTCGAGGTGTCTCGCACGATTTGCATGCCCTGGCTGGCCGCCTTATCGGCATGGCTGGCGGCTTGCGCAGCCTGGGTCGCGTTGCGTGCAACGTCCTGCGCGGTGGCGGTCATTTCGTGCACCGCCGTGGCGACTTGATCGATTTCGGCCATTTGTTTCTGGATACCGATGTTGGTGCGAATGGCGATGTCGGCGGTGTGTTCCGAGGAATCGCTGACGCTCTGCACCGACGTCACCACTTGGGTGATCATCGCCTGCAACTTGCTCAGGAACGTATTGAAGCCCTTGGCAATCGAGCCGAGTTCATCACTGCGATCACTGCTCAAGCGGCGGGTCAGATCACCTTCACCCTGAGCAATGTCATCGAGCATCGCAACCATCTGCTTCAGCGGCCGTGCGATGCCGTGACCGACCAGCCAGATCACCAGCAGGCCGATGCCAGCGATGATCAAGCCGACCATGGCCATACCGAATGTGTCGGATTTGCGCTGGGCGTCGAGGTCGGCCTGAAGTTTCTGCAAGTCAGCCATCACGGCGTTGAGCGGCAGTTGTAGCATCAGCGTCCAGCGTGCGTCGGTCTGACCGATGCCGAAGGGCAGGTACAACTCGATGCGGCCCTTGTCCTTATTCACGGAGTAGGTGACTTCCCCGCGCTTGAGGTTGGCCATGTTGGCCGTCTGTTCGGCGTCGAGGATGTCGCTGACTTTTTCGCCGAATTTGCTCGTGTCCTTGGTGTAGGCGACGATCCGTCCGTTTCCGCCGACCAGGGCCATTTCGCCGGCACCGCTGTACAGCTTCTGGTTGGCAGCGAGGAGCATTTCCTGGATGAAATTCACCGACAGGTCGGCGCCGACGATGCCCTGGAACGCGCCGTTGAGCATGATCGGTTCAATAAAGGAGGCCAGCATGACGATCTTGTCGCCGACCTTGTAAGGCGCCGGATCAATCACGCAGGATTTTTTGCTTTCTTTCGAGCACAGGTAGTACTCACTGGCGCGTACGCCGGTAGACAGAGTTTTCTGGTCATCGACGTCGATCAGTTTGTCGAGGCCGAGGGTGCCGTCGTCATTGCGGAACCACCACGGCAGGAAGCGCCCGTTGGCTGCATCGATACCGACGACGCTGGTGCCGACGTAGGCCGCGTCATTGTGGTCCAGTGCGTTTTTTTCCCAGCCGATGTAGGTGCCGAGAATCTTCGGGTTCTTTTCGACGTTCTCTTTGATCAGGCTGATCAATTGTTCACGGCTGACGGTCAGGCGCGGCTGGCCATCGGCAGCCGGCGTGCCGAGCAGGGCGTTGACCCGCACCAGTCCACCGGCAATCAGCAGCGGCGCTTCGAGTTCGCGCTGGATCTGGCTGACCTGGGTCTGCGCCAGCGAGGTCAGGCGTTGTTCGATGACTTGCTCGAACTGCGCTTGGGTGCGCTGCTGCACCATGTCCTGGGTGCGGGCGCCGGAAAACAGCGCGTACAACACCAGTGCGGCAACTACACTGAGCACGATGGCGCCGGCCAGGGCGGCAACGGAAAACTGGATCGACTTGAACTTCATGGGAGCTCCGCACGCAAGAGGACGTCTGCGCTGTTGTATCGGCCGGGCGAATTGAGCCATGAGTGCGTCGCAAGGAGATGTCGCAAATGGATCGGTGCGCGACGCTGTTGCTGCGGGGCCTGGCGATGAGTGTGAAGTTTTTCCTACAGCATCAACGGGCGTGTTCTGAAAGTTTATGCAACACGTCCGTTGTATCTGGCGCCGATACAATTACCCGCCTACGATACGCGACAGGTTTCCAGGGAGCTTTTGAATGAACAAGACATTGGTTGTAAGTGCACTGAGTGCAGCGCTGTTGCTGGCCGGTTGTCAGTCGGTCAACACCACCAGCGGCGGCGCTGTGGGTGTGGAGCGCAAGCAATACATGTTCAGCATGCTGTCCTCGCAAGAGGTCGACCAGATGTATGCCCAGTCCTATCAGAAGACCGTGGGCGAGGCGTCGACCAAGGGTGTGCTGGACAAGACCAGCAGCGACGCCAAACGGGTTCAGGCGATTGCCAGCCGTTTGATCGCCCAGGCGCCGACTTTTCGTCCGGATTCGGCGCAGTGGAAGTGGGAAGTCAATCTGATCAAGAGCGATGAACTCAACGCCAACTGCGGCCCCGGCGGCAAGATCTTTTTCTACACCGGACTGATCGACAGCCTGAAACTCACCGACGATGAGATCGCCGCAATCATGGGCCATGAAATCGCCCACGCTCTGCGCGAGCACGGTCGTGAGGCTATGTCCAAGGCCTATGGCATTGAAATGGCCAAGCAGGGCGCGGGCGCACTGCTCGGTCTCGGTCAGGACAGCCTGGCGCTGGCCGACACCGTGGCCAACTACGGCATGACGTTGCCCAACAGTCGTGCCAACGAAAACGAAGCCGACCTGATTGGTTTGGAACTGGCCGCTCGCGCCGGGTACAACCCGAACGCCGCGATCACCCTGTGGAACAAGATGAGCAAGGCGTCGGAAGGCTCGCCGCCAGAATTCATGAGCACGCACCCTGCGTCGGCCAGTCGGATTGCTTCGTTGCAAGCGGCGATTCCGAAAGTGATGCCACTGTACGAAAAAGCCCCGAAGTCCTGAAACTCTCGCAGATTCTGTGATTGACGGGATTTCATTGTGGCGAGGGGATTTATCCCCGTTGGGCTGCGAAGCAGCCCTGAAACCATCCAGTGCGGTGTGTCAGGAATAGTTGGGTGGCAGGATTTGGGGCTGCTTCGCAGCCCAACGGGGATAAATCCCCTCGCCACACAGGTTAGTGTTTCTTCAGCAGATTGATTTAAACCCAACCACTGCTCTGCATCGCCTTGTACACAGCAACGATCGCCAGAATCAGGAATGCCGAGGCCGCCAGGCGTCGGATCAGCGTCAGCGGCAGTTTCTCCGCCGCAAAATTACCCGCCAAAACCACCGGCACGTTGGCAATCAGCATGCCCAACGTGGTGCCGATAATCACCAGCCACAGTTCCGGATATTGCGCGGCGAGCATCACCGTAGCGACCTGGGTTTTGTCGCCCATTTCGGCGAGGAAGAACGCAATCAGCGTGGTCAGGAACGGCCCGAACTTGCGTGCGGTGCTGGCTTCATCGTCATCCATTTTGTCCGGGACCAGCGTCCACAATGCAGTAGCCGCGAAGCTCACGGCGAGGATCCAGTGCAACGTCGCATTCGAGAAGAAGCTGCCAAACCAGGCGCCTACCACACCGGCTGCTGCGTGGTTGGCCAGGGTCGCGGCGACAATACCGGCAATGATCGGCCAGGGTTTGCGAAAGCGTGCGGCGAGAATCAGCGCGAGCAGTTGCGTCTTGTCGCCGATTTCGGCCAAGGCAACGATTGCGGTGGGAACGAGTAACGAGTCCAGCATCAGGATTTTCCTAAGGGGCGGGTCGACACGGCTATGACACGTACAGCCTTCCCGCCCCGGGTAAGGTGTGCGTGTCATAGGTCTTGTCAAACCCTGCGATCCGTCTGGTGCGGACGCTGGGGTCGCATACGCCATGATCTGAGGATCAAGTATGTTGACGTATGCCGGACGAGCTTGGCGCTCGTGGGAGACTACTCCCCTAGGACGGAGCGGATTCTGCCTTCGCAAATCCGATAGAGCAAGAACAAATTTTCAGCCGCGCTTGGCCCGGTAAATCCGGAAACCGTTACCCTCGGCCTTGATCGCACAGACCCCAAGATGCTCTTCGATCAGCGGTTGATACTTCAGGAAGCTATTGGCAACCAAGCGAAGTTCGCCACCGTTTTTCAGATGTTTGGCTGCTTTTCGCAGCAAGTTCTCGGTCGCGAAATAGTCGGTGTGGACGCCGACATGGAACGGCGGATTGCTTAGAATCGCGCTCAAACCCATCGGTGCAGCATCGATACCGTCACCGGTCAGCACTTCAGCCTCCAGCCCGTTGGCTGCAAGGGTCAGACGGCTGCTGGCGGCGGCAAAAGCGTCGACGTCGAGCAAGGTGACCTGGTTATGCGGGTAGCGACGTTTTACCGCAGCCCCCAACACCCCCGCGCCACAGCCGAAGTCGAGCAGGTGGCCGCTCGGCAGTTTGTCCAGATGCTCCAGCAACAGCGCGCTGCCGCGATCCAGTCGACCGTGGCTGAACACGCCTGGCAGGCTGATGACTTTCAGCGGGCCTTCGGCCAGCGGCAATTCATAGGTTTGCGCAAGGCTTTCCAGCGATTGCGCTTCAGGGGCATTGGCTACCGTGACTTGCCAGAGTTGGCAGTGCCGCGCGCTGTCGAGCTTGCGCGGCTTGCCGAACGGGTTGAGTTGTTTGGAAGCGCCCTCGATGCCGCTGCGTTTTTCCCCGACCAGAAACACTTCCCGCCCGGCCAGGCGCGCGGCCACGGCGTTGAGGATGTAATCGGTCAAGTCCTTGGACTTGGGCAGGAACACCACGGCGCTGTCGAACTCGCGCTCTGGAATGTTCACGCCGAAATGGCTGCGCCCTTCGAAGCGCGCCTCCAGGGCGTTTTGATCACCGGCATGCCAGCACCAGCCAAACGCGTTGGGCAGGCGCCCGAGCAAATCGTCGGCAGGCAAACCGGCCAACAACAGCGAACCCTGGAATAATTCGGGCTGACGAAGCAGTACTTCACTGCGCGGATCCATAACTGCTCCTCAAAAAAAGTGCCGCAGTCTATCAACTGACGACCCGCAGCGCCTTACCGCTGAAGAATGCCTCGGCGTTTTCGGTCAATTGACCGACGATGCGCTGCCGGGCTTCGCGGCTGCCCCACGCATTGTGCGGGGTGACGATCAGGCGCGGAATGTCGGCGGCCAGCAGCGGATTACCCTGGGTAGGCGGCTCGACACTCAGAACGTCAGTGGCGGCGCCACCCAGATGACCGGCGCGCAAGGCATCGGCCAGGGCCTGTTCATCTATCAGCCCGCCGCGGGCGGTGTTGACCACGAACGCGCCGGGCTTCATCGAAGCCAGTTCGCGGGTACCAATGAAGTGGCGAGTGTGTTCGTTGAGCGGGCAGTGCAAGGTCAGGGCGTCGATCTGCGGGAGCAGTTCATCCAGCGGCAAACGATCCGCTCGGGCAGGGCGCCCCGGAATCTGCCCGAGCAACACGCGCATGCCGAAGGCTTCGGCCAGTTTTGCGACGGCGCTGCCGAGCTCACCATGACCGAGCAAGCCGAGGGTTTTGCCTTGCAGTTCGACAATCGGGTAGTCGAGCAGGCAGAACTGTTTCGCCTGCTGCCAGCGACCTTCACCGACGGCTTTTTGATAATCGGCCAGGCGTGTGGCGAGGTTGAGTAGCAGCATGATCGTGTGTTGCGCCACCGATGGTGTGCCGTAACCCTGACAGTTGCACACGGTAATGCCATGGGCGCGCGCGGCCGCCAGATCGACGTTGTTGGTGCCGGTGGCGGTGATCAGGATCAGTTTCAGGTCAGGGTTGGCGGCCATGGCGGCGGCGTCGATGAGGATCTTGTTGCTGATCGCCACAGTGGCGCCTTGCAGGCGTTCGGCAACCTGTTCAGGCAAGGTCTGAGCGAACAATTGCAAGTCGCTGAAGCAATCACGCAACGGGCTGAGGTCGAGATCGCCAAGATCCAGCGACGGGTGATCAAGGAATACGGCGCGGCGCGGGTTCGTCATCAACTGTACCTTTTGTGCCTTGAACGGAAGGCGTAATCTGCCGAGCCTACCAGATGAAACAATTGGTTACTCGATGTCTGCGTTGCTCAAAAATCCTGTGGGAGCGAGCTTGCTCGCGAAGAGGGTGTGTCAGGTAAATAGTGGTCGTCTGACACACCGCATTCGCGAGCAAGCTCGCTCCCACAGGGGTTAAGCATCGGCGTCTTGAGTCCGGTTTGACTGATCAATTCCAGAGGAGCCCCCATGTACTGGACCGAGTTCTTGACCGTTGCACTGATCCACCTGCTGGCCGTCGCCAGCCCCGGCCCGGACTTTGCCGTGGTCGTGCGCGAAAGTGTCACCCACGGCCGCCGCGCAGGCACCTGGACGGCGCTCGGTGTCGGCACGGCGATTTTCCTGCATGTGGGCTATTCGCTGTTGGGCATCGGCTTGATCGTGTCGCAGTCGATTGTGCTGTTCAACGCGCTGAAATGGGCGGCTGCGGCTTACCTGCTGTACATCGGCTTCAAGGCCTTGCGTGCGCAACCGGCAAAACCCGTCAGCGATGATCTGCACAAGGAAGCGGGGGAGCGCACTGCCCGAGGCGCATTCACTTCAGGCTTCGTGACCAACGGCCTGAACCCGAAAGCCACACTGTTCTTTCTGTCGTTGTTCACCGTGGTGATCAACCCGCACACGCCGCTGGCGGTGCAGGCCGGTTACGGGGTTTACCTCGCCGTCGCGACAGCTTTCTGGTTCTGCCTGGTGGCCATGCTGTTCAGCCAGCAACGCGTGCGCGCCGCTTTCGCCCGCATGGGCCACTGGTTCGACCGCACCATGGGCGCTGTGCTGATCGCCATCGGCGTGAAACTCGCGTTCACCGAGATGCACTAATTGATGAGAAACCGGCAAGTGCTGGCGCAAAGCTAGCATTTGTACGGTTCTGCAAATCATTCCTTTGACTGATTTGGCTGGCGTATAAGGGTTTTAGAGTACAAATCTCTACGCCAACACCGAGCGGTCAGAAAAGGGATTCTTATGTTGCAGACTCGCGTCATTCCCCCAGCCGATGGGGCCTACCAGTATCCATTGCTGATCAAACGGCTGCTGATGTCCGGTGCCCGTTACGAGAAAACCCGCGAGATCATCTACCGTGACCAGTTGCGCTACAGCTACCCGACGCTGATAGAGCGCGTGGCGCGGCTGGCCAATGTGCTGACGGCTGCCGGTGTGAAGGCGGGTGACACCGTGGCGGTGATGGACTGGGACAGCCATCGTTACCTGGAGTGCATGTTTGCCGTTCCGATGATCGGCGCGGTGATCCACACCATCAACGTGCGTCTGTCACCGGAACAGATCCTCTACACCATGAACCACGCTGAGGACCGCTTTGTGCTGGTCAACAGCGAGTTCGTCGGGCTGTACCAGGCGATCGCGCCGCACCTGACCACGGTAGAGAAAACCCTGCTGCTGACCGATCTGCCGGAGAAAACCGCCGAGCTGCCGAATCTGGTGGGCGAATACGAGCAACTGCTGGCCGCAGCCAGCCCGAAATATGACTTTGCGGATTTCGACGAAAACTCGGTCGCCACCACGTTCTACACCACCGGCACCACCGGCAACCCGAAAGGCGTGTACTTCACCCATCGGCAACTGGTGCTGCACACCATGGGCGTGTCGACGATCATGGGCTCCATCGACAGCGTGCGCCTGCTCGGCACCAACGATGTGTACATGCCGATCACGCCGATGTTCCACGTACATGCCTGGGGCCTGCCTTACGTGGCGACCATGCTTGGGCTTAAACAGGTTTATCCGGGGCGTTACGATCCGGAGTTTCTGGTGGAGCTGTGGCGCAAGGAGAAAGTCACGTTCTCCCATTGCGTGCCGACCATCCTGCAAATGCTGCTCAACGCCAAAGGTGCCCAAGACACCGATTTCGGCGGCTGGAAAATCGTCATTGGCGGCAGCGCACTCAATCGCACCCTGTACGAAACCGCCAAGGCTCGCGGCATTCAACTCACCGCCGCCTATGGCATGTCCGAAACCGGGCCATTGGTTTCGTGCGCGCACCTCAACGACGAACTGATGGCCGGCACTGAGGACGAGCGCACCACTTATCGGATCAAGGCAGGTGTGCCAGGGCCGCTGGTGGAAGCCGCAATCGTCGATGCCGAAGGCAACTTCCTCCCGGCCGACGGCGAAACCCAGGGTGAGCTGGTGCTGCGTGCGCCATGGCTTACCGAAGGTTATTTCAAAGAGCCGCAGAAGGGCGCCGAACTGTGGGCCGGCGGCTGGCTGCACACCGGTGACGTGGCGACGCTCGACAGCATGGGCGTGATCGATATCCGCGACCGGATCAAGGACGTGATCAAGACGGGTGGCGAATGGATTTCCTCGCTGGACCTCGAAGACCTGATCAGCCGTCACGTCGCGGTACGCGAAGTAGCAGTGGTGGGCATCGCCGATCCGCAGTGGGGCGAGCGTCCGTTTGCCCTGCTGGTGATCCGCGAAGGGCATGAAATCGGGGCACGCGAGCTCAAGGAACACCTCAAGCCATTCGTCGAGTTGGGGCATTTGAGCAAGTGGGCGATTCCGAGCCAGATTGCCCTTGTTACGGAAATTCCCAAGACCAGCGTCGGCAAGCTCGACAAGAAGCGCATCCGCCTCGACATCACAGAATGGCAGGCCAATAACAGCACCTTCCTCTCGACACTTTAGTGTCTGCTGGCGCGCCGAAAACGGCGCGCCAGACCCACCAAGCAAGCGCTCGGCTTGTGAAATCGAAAATTTCAGCCATCCTTGCCGTGCCGACATGTGTCGGACTGGCGAAAGGACTGTTCCAGAGTGGTCGGCAGGTGCAAATCACACTTTAGAGGGATCAAGCTCTACAACCTGCTGGCTATAGTCCACTCAAGGATTTTTAAGAACGTGGCACACGCACAAAACGGGGCGATGCATCTTTGGAGTGACGTCGGACAGCCTTTGGCCTCCGGTCCTTCAGGCGTTTTTAAAAGTACTCACTGCCATAACAATAATGCACATGGAGTAGCGTCGATGACCTCAGTAAACCAGTTCTGGCGCCGGGCGAAACTGCCTCTGGCGGTCAGTCTTGCTTCTTCGCTCGCCGGGCCTGCATTCGGCGTCAGTTTCAACGTTGGTGAAATCGAAGGTCAGTTCGATTCATCCCTGTCGATCGGCGCCAGTTGGTCTACCCAGAGCCCGAACAAGAATCTCATCGGCGTCAACAACGGCGGCCACGGTCTGTCGCAGACTTCTGACGATGGCCACGCCAACTTCAAGAGCGGCGAAACCTTCTCGAAGATCTTCAAGGGCATCCATGACCTTGAATTGAAGTACGGCGACACCGGCGTGTTCGTCCGTGGCAAATACTGGTACGACTTCGAACTCAAGGACGAAAGCCGTCAGTTCAAGGACATCAGCGATTCGGGCCGCAAAGAGGGCGCCAAATCCTCCGGTGCGCAGATCCTCGACGCCTTCGTCTACCACAACTACTCCATCGCCGATCAGCCAGGCTCCGTGCGTCTGGGCAAGCAGGTGGTGAGCTGGGGTGAAAGCACCTTCATCGGTGGCGGCATCAACTCGATCAACCCTATCGACGTGTCTGCATTCCGTCGTCCGGGCGCCGAGATCAAGGAAGGCCTGATTCCGGTCAACATGTTCTACGTGTCCCAGAGCCTGACCGAAAACCTCTCGGCTGAAGCGTTCTATCAGCTGGAATGGGACCAGACCGTCGTCGACAACTGCGGCACCTTCTTCTCCCAACCGGACATTATTGCCGACGGCTGCGAAAACAACCTGCGCGTGCTGAACAAGCGCTCGACCATTCCTGCGATTGCCTTGGGGCCATTGGCCGCCAACGGCGTCGACGTCAACGGTGAAGGCGTACTGGTCCGTCGTGGCCCGGATCGCGATGCTCGCGACAGCGGCCAGTGGGGCGCGTCTCTGAAATACATGTTCGAACCGCTCGATACCGAGTTCGGCGCCTACTTCATGAATTATCACAGCCGTGCGCCGATCTTCAGCGCAACCGGTGCACCGCAGTCGGTCTACAACACTGCGCGCGCGTTGCCAGGGCCGTTCGCTGCCCTTGCACCGTTGCTGGTGGCGGGCAATTCGCAATACTTCGTCGAATACCCGGAAGACATCCGCCTGTACGGCCTGAGCTTCTCCACGACCCTGCCTACCGGTACGGCGTGGAGTGGTGAAATCAGCTACCGACCTAATGCTCCGGTGCAACTGAACTCCACCGACATCCTGTTCGCCGGTGTACGTCCGCTGGGCGGCGCACTGACCAACGCCTCGCTGCTCACTGGCGTTCCTGGCCAGGACCTGCATGGCTATGAGCGCAAGGAAATCACCCAGCTGCAGACGACCTTCACGCACTTCTTCGATCAGGTCATGGGCGCCAGCCGTCTGACACTCGTTGGTGAAGTCGGCGCGACCTACGTCGGCGGGCTGGAAAGCCGCTCCGACAAGCGTTATGGCCGTGATCCGGTTTATGGCCCGGGTGAGTTGCCGGCCACTGGCGCTATCAATACATGCGCCAACATTCTCAACGCCAGCACCATCAATGGTGCAGGGCCTGGTTCGCCGCAGAACAACCGCAGCCGCAATTGCGACAACGACGGCTTCACCACATCGATGTCGTGGGGCTATCGCGGTCGGGCCATCTGGGAATACAACGACGTCTTCGCCGGTGTGAACCTCAAGCCGAACGTGGCCTGGTCCCATGACGTCAGCGGCTACTCGCCTGGCCCTGGCGGCAACTTCGAGGAAGGTCGCAAAGCGGTCAGTCTGGGCGTCGATGCCGAGTACCAGAACACCTACACCGCGAGCCTGGCCTACACCAACTTCTTCGACGGCAAGTACACCACCGTGGATGACCGCGACTTCGTTGCGCTCAGCTTCGGCGTGAACTTCTAAGCACTGCATTTCAGGACGAACGAATTTATGAAAATAACAAAGAGTCTGTTCCACGCCGGTGTTCTGGGCCTGTCGCTGCTGGCGACCGGTGTCATGGCCGCCGTGCCTGCTGCCGAAGCCGACAAGCTGGGCAAGAGCCTGACCCCAATGGGCGCCGAGATGGCCGGTAACGCCGACGGTTCGATCCCGGCCTGGAAGCCGCTGGCGAAGAATGCCGGCACGGTCGACGCACGTGGTTTCCTGTCCAACCCTTATGCCAGTGAGCAACCGCTGTTCACCATCACTGCCAAGGATGCCGACAAGTACAAGGACAAACTTGCGCCGGGCCAGTACGCGATGTTCAAGCGCTACCCGGAAACCTTCAAGATGCCGGTCTACCCATCGCATCGCGGTGCTACCGTGCCGGATGAGGTGTTCGCCTCCATCAAGAAAAACGCCACCACTACCACGCTGGTCTCGGGTGGCAACGGTCTGGAAAACTTCGAGACGGCTGTGCCGTTCCCGATTCCAAAAACCGGCGTCGAAGTCATCTGGAACCACATCACCCGCTATCGTGGCGGCAGCGTGACCCGTCTGGTAACCCAGGCCACGCCACAGCCAAACGGTTCGTACAGCCTGGTGTACTTCCAGGATCAGTTCGTGTTCCGCGACAAGATGAAGGATTACGATCCGAAAAATCCGGGCAACATCCTGTTCTACTTCAAGCAGAAAGTAACCGCGCCGGCACGTCTGGCCGGTGGTGTGCTGCTGGTTCACGAAACCCTCGACCAAGTGAAGGAGCCACGTTCGGCGTGGGTCTACAACGCCGGTCAGCGTCGTGTGCGCCGCGCGCCACAAGTGTCCTATGACGGCCCGGGTACTGCGGCGGATGGCCTGCGTACCTCCGACAATCTCGACATGTTCAACGGTGCGCCGGATCGCTACGACTGGAAACTCGAAGGCAAGAAAGAGATGTATATCGCCTCCGACAGTTACAAGCTTGATGATCCGAAACTGAAATACGCCGACATCATCAAGGCCGGCCACATCAACCAGGATCTGGCGCGTTACGAGCTGCGCCGCGTTTGGCATGTGGTTGCAACCCTGAAAGAAGGTCAGCGCCACATCTACGCCAAGCGTGACTTCTACATCGACGAAGACACTTGGCAGGCAGCGGTCATCGACCATTACGACGGTCGTGGTCAGCTGTGGCGTGTGGCCGAGGCGCATGCCGAGAACTACTACGACAAGCAAGTGCCGTGGTATGCCCTGGAAACCCTCTACGACCTGCAATCCGGCCGCTACCTGGCGCTGGGCATGAAGAACGAAGAGAAGAGTGCGTATGACTTCGGCTTCACCGCCACCACCAGCGACTTCACCCCGGCTGCTCTGCGTCAGGAAGGTGTTCGCTAAACCGTTGTAAATCCGAGGCCGCATCCTCGTGAAAACGCCCCGACTGGTTCGGGGCGTTTTTTTTGTCTGTAGCCTTTTTGTAGCCATTTGTAGCAGCTACCTTCATAACCGGTTCGTTTAAGGCTAGTCTGCGGACATCTGCAACGCCGCCAACAGCAATTCGAACAAGAGCCGGCCATGACTGATCTGTCCCCACTTCCGGGTCCCGCAACCGTAGCCGTCCCGACACTGGATGGGCGTTTTTTTCGCCCGCCGCTGCCTGACGGATACGTGTTGCGACCACGCCTTTGCGAGCGCCTGAAAGCAGGACTTGGCGGGCGGCTGTTGCTGGTCAGCGCCCCCGCAGGCTTCGGCAAGAGTTCGCTGGCCGTGGAGTTTTGCCAGAGTCTGCCGGTGCATTGGCAAAGTCTCTGGCTGGGTCTGAGCCCACGGGACAGCGACCCCGGCCGCTTTCTCGAGCGCTTGCTAGAAGGCCTACAGGACTACTTTCCACAACTGGGCAGCCGCGCGCTCGGTCTGCTGAAGATGCGTCAACGTCACCAGCCTTTTGCCTTTGAAGAATGGCTCGACGGTCTGCTCGACGAACTGGCGCAGCACCTTGATCCGGCGACACCGTTGTTGCTGGTGCTCGATGATTACCATCTCGCTCAAGGCCCGGTGCTCGACCGTTGCCTGCAGTTTTTCCTCAATCACTTGCCCGAGGGTTTGCTGGTGATGGTCACCAGTCGCCAGCGCCCTGACTGGCATCTGGCGCGCTTGCGACTGTCGCGGCAATTGCTGGAACTGCACGAGCAGGATTTGCGCCTGACCCACGACGAAGCCCTGACATTGCTCGATCGCCACAGCACTTCACTGCGCGGCGAAGCGTTGGAAAACCTCATCCAGCGCAGCGAAGGCTGGGTTGCCGGGCTGCGTTTCTGGCTGCTGGCAGCATCCGAAGCCGGCAGCGAAGCGGCATTGCCGCAAGCGCTGAACGGCGGGGAAGGTCTGATCCGCGACTATCTGCTCGAAGAAGTCATCGATTGCCTGCCCATCGAAGTGCAATCATTTCTCTACGACACCGCACCGCAGGAGCGCTTTTGCAGCGAACTGTGCGATGCCGTGCGCGACGCCCATGACAGTGCCGAGATCCTGCGTTTCCTGCAGGCGCATCAGGTGTTTCTGGTGCCGCTGGATGAGCATGGTCACTGGTATCGCTATCACCATTTATTCTCGGACTTGTTGCGCAGTCGCCCGGTTGCGCAGGCGATGGTGCCCACCGCGACGCTGCATCTACGCGCCTGTCGCTGGTTCAACGCTCAGGGTTTGCTCGACGAAGCGGTGGAGCAGGCATTACGTGCCGGTCACCTCGACGTCGCGGCGAATCTGGTGCAGAACCTGTCGGAGGAGCAACTGCTGGCCGAGCAGAATGTCGGCATGCTGTTGCGCTGGAAAATGGACTTGCCCGAAAGCTTGCTGATCAGCTCGCCGCGCTTGATCGTGCTGTACAGCTGGGCATTGGGGCTGGCTTGTCAGCTCGACGCCGCCGAGGAGTTGTCCAGTCATCTGAGCCGCTTCCTGCCGGCGCCGTCCGGCACGGCGCAAAAGTCGATGCTGGCGCAATGGCTGGCGTTGAGCGGGATCATCGCGCGCGGACGCGGTCATCGCGAATTGACGCTCAAGTACTGCAGCGAAGCGCTCGAAAGCCTGCCGGCCAAGCGCTACGGCCAGCGGCTGATGTGTCTGTCGACGTTATCCAACCTGGCAATCGCCGACGGTGATCTGTGGCGCGCTCGTGGATTGAATCGTGAATCCCTCGAGTTGGCGCAACGCGTCGGCAATCCGCTATTCGAAGCACTCGCGCATTACGATCGCGCCCGTGTTTTGCAGTCTCGCGGTGAAATTCTGCGCTCGCTCGATGAAGTGCATCAGGGCCTGGAACGGCTGCGCGGACTTTCCCCGCAGCGCCTGTACGCCGTGCGCGCGCGATTGACGTTGTACGAAGGCTTTCTGCTGGCCATGCGCTTGCAGCCGCAGGCTGCGCGGGCACGTTTATTGGCCGGGCTCAGTGAGGCGCGAGCCTGTCGCGACATCAGTGTGTTGATCGGTCACTGCGTGATCGCGCGCCTTGATGGCGTCAGCGGCGAGTTCGCCAAAGCCTTTGCCGAACTCGCCGAAGCCGAACGGCTGATGCACATCTGGGACGTGCCGCCGATCTACTACCTGGCGATGATCACCCTGGTCAAATGTGAATTGTGGCTGGCGCAGGGGCGCACCGATCTTGCCGAAGCCTGGCTCACGCGCTTGGGCCAGACCTACACGGGCGAACGTGCGGCGGCGCCGCCGGAATTTCATCCACAACTGCCATTGCATGTCGAACTGCAACAGGCACTGCTCGATGTGATTCAAGGGCAACCGATGCTCGCCGAAGGGCGCTTGAACGTATTGCACGAAAACGGCCAGCAAACCGGGCGCCAGTTGCTCAGTGTGATGGCGTTGACGCAGAAGGTTGCGTTGCTGTTGGCCGGTGGGCGCGAAGCGGAGGCGCGCAAGGTGCTGAATCAAGCGCTGGAGGCAGCGGCCGGGGGCGTGCTGCAACCGTTCGATTCTTTGGTCAAAGGGCACGAGGACTGGTTGCGCGGACAATTGCTGGCCTCGCCAACGTTGGCAGGACAGCAACTGCTGCAACACTTTCCGCCAGCGGCGCCCCGTCCGGCAGTGGAATCGAGCACTACCGAGCAACTCAGCAGCCGCGAACTGGCGGTACTGCGCCTGATCGCCCAAGGCTGTTCGAACCAGGAAATCAGCGACCAGTTATTCATCTCACTGCACACCGTGAAAACCCACGCCAGCCATATCAACAGCAAGCTTGGGGTTGAACGGCGCACGCAGGCTGTGGCGCGGGCCAAGGAGTTGGGGCTGTTGGCCTGAGGGATAAAAAAAACAAAAAAAACACCCTGCCTTGGCGGGGTGTTTTCATTTGCGTATTTCGATTCGCAGCAAGAGCGAAAAGGTCAGACCAATACGTCGTTCGCGCTGAGAGAGTTGATACCCACCATTTGCACCTCGAAGTACCCCCCCATGATTTCGCTCAAGTTGCCCGACAGGACCTGATCCGCAAAGCGCAGTTGTCCGGTTCCGGTGAATTCATTTGAGCCAATGAACGTCAGGTGTTGGTAGCCAAGCGCCATCGGATCAATATCGAAACTGGAGAAATCGATCTTGTCCCCTTCCAACGCGTTGAAGTCGTTAACGACGTTATGCGAACGGCCTGTGCCTGTTTCGAGTCCCATCACGATCATATTGGTGAAGGCAAAGGTGTCGGCCCCGGTACCACCGACCAACGTGGTATTTCCCGATCCGCCATATAGAGTGTCGTTACCTTCTGCACCGTACAGCGTGTCGGTACCGTTATTACCCATGAGTATGTTGTTGCCGGAGTTGCCGGTCAGGACGTTATCGAGATTGTTGCCTGTCAGGCGCAAGTCTGCGTTGCCAAGCATAGTACCGTCTTCGACGTTTTCCGCGAGGAAGTAGTCGACAGTAGTCCGAATAAGGTCGTGACCGCCATTGAGGGGAGATTCAAACACCAAGTCATTGACGTTATCCACGATGAAGATATCGTCGCCGCCCTCACCAATCATGCGGTCAGCACCGAGCCCGCCCGAGAGAATATTGTTGCCTTCGTTGCCGCGCAATACGTTATCAAGTGCGTTACCAGTGAGATTCAGGTTGGCGTTGCCAATCATCTGGCCATCATCGACGTTATCCGCCAGTGTGTAGTCGATACTGGTGTTGACGGTATCAATCCCTTCGTCGGCGAGTTCAATGACAACATCATTGATATTGTCCACGTTGTAGGAGTCGTTGCCAGCGCCGCCAATCATGGTGTCGGCACCTAGTCCGCCGTCGATATAGTTGATGCCGGAATTACCCCTGATCACGTTGTTCAACGCATTGCCGGTCAACGCCGAGTGGTCATTGCCAACCATCGTCAGGTCCTCGATGTTGGCCGACAGGGTGTAGCTGAAACTGGTTTTGATCAGGTCATGACCTTCACCGATCTGTTCGATCACCACATCCTGGTAGTTATCCACGATGTAAGTGTCATCACCAGCGCCACCGATCATGGTGTCGGCGCCGGCGCCGCCATCGAGGGTGTTGGCTGCGGCGTTGCCGGTCATGCGGTTGTTTCGCTCGTTGCCGGTACCGTTGATGGAATTGCTGATCAGGATCAGGTTTTCGACGTTTGCGCCAAGGGTGTAATCAATGGAGGAAAACACACGGTCAAGAGCGGTCAGCGAGGCGTCGGCTTCGATCACCACGTCGCCGACGTTATCGACGTAGTAAGTGTCAACGCCGTCGCCGCCGATCATGGTGTCGGCGCCGAGACTGCCATCGAGGGTGTTTGCTGCAGCATTGCCAGTCAGCGTGTTGTTCAGCGCGTTACCGGTACCGTTGACGGCATTGCCGGTCAGCACCAGATTTTC
>NZ_JBIWAL010000055.1:20859-36620 GCF_044760045.1 Pseudomonas sp. NPDC098747
CGATCACCACATCGCCGACGTTGTCGACGTAGTAAGTGTCAACGCCGTCGCCACCAATCATGGTGTCGGCGCCGAGACCGCCATTCAGGGTGTTGTTCAGTGAATTGCCAGTCAGGATGTCATTGAAAGCCGAACCGATGGCATTCTCGATCTTTGCCCCGTAGGCAATCGCAAGCCCGTCATTGATAGCTTTCTGGTTGTTGTAATCAATGAAGGCTTTGCCGATCTGGCTGTACGCGCCTTCGTTGAGGTTGATACTGACGGGCGCCAGTTGATTGCTGCCATCAATCGTGTCGTCGCCACCGGCATCCCAGATGGTTTCGAAAATCGATTGATTGGCGGACCAGTTGTAAACGTTGTTGCCGGTCTGCCACGCCATATTGGCGCCATACAGGCTCTGGATTGCGACGATGTCCAGGACCATTGGCGTGGTCGGCTGATAGGAGTAGTTGCTGTTGTAACTCATCACCGTGAAATGAACATCGTCCAGAGCCGGGGTGAGCAGAGTTTTGTTGGTCGCGCTAGTATCGAACGGGTGCTTGAGACCTAGAGCATGCCCGATTTCATGCACGAACGTCATGTAGTCGTAAGTGCCTTTGGCTGGGTTCGGATCATTGGTTTGCGGGCCGACCCACACATCTCCGGCGGTCGGCGTGTTGGCAGGGAAATAGGCCCAGGCAGCGGTCTTGTCGTCCATCAACCGGTAGCCGCCGAAACGCAGATCACCCACGTTGGTGAGTGTGTCTGTGGTCAGCGTGAAAGTCAGGTTGGCGACGGCGCTCCATGAGTTAAGGGAGCTTGTGATTGCAAGCTTCTGTCCGGCAGTCAGCTCGTGGAGTGCGTTGTACTCGTTGTCGGGACTATAGTTGGTGATGAAGTAAGACGTCACCGGCGCCATGAAGCTATAGCTCAGGCTGGTCGGCCCAGACGAGCCCCAGTTTGCTCCCAGCCAGTAGGTTCCGGAAATAAGACTGTCGACCAAGGCGTTGCCGGTCAGTGTGGCTGGGAGGCTAAACGAGTAAGTCTGAGGCGTCGGCATGCGAAGTTTCCTGAATACGCTGCGGCCCTTCCTGTTGCGACCGCTACAAAAGTGAGATTTTGCAACAGAACATAAATATTTGACATCATTTGGCCACTATTTTTTTATTGGTGGCGTCAAATTACTGACCTGGCGTTCTGTATCGGCGAGTGCAGTAGAATCCTGAAGCAAAACAATCGCCGTCTGTCCAGGATTACTCATGACCGTCCCAAGCCCAGCGCTCATCCGCGAAACCTTCCCCGTCGGCCCATTGCAGTGCAACTGCACCATCATTGGCGACCCGATCACCAAAAAAGCCATCGTCGTCGATCCGGGTGGCAATCCTGATCTGATCATGGCCCGCCTCGACACGCTGGGCTTGAAAGTCGTCAGCATCATCCACACCCATGCACATCTCGATCATTTTCTCGCCTCGGGGCAAATGAAAGAAAAGACTGGTGCGACCCTGCATCTGCACAAGGAAGACCAATTCCTTTGGGACAACCTCGAGATGCAATGCCAGATGTTCGGCGTGCCCTACGTCCCGGTGCCATCACCGGATCGCTGGTTGTCCGACGATGAGGAGCTGGCCTGCGGTTGCGGTGTGGCACTGCATACGCCGGGTCATACGCCAGGTTCCATGAGCTTTTGGTTTTCAGAGGCTAAGCTGTTGATTGCCGGCGACACACTTTTTCGTCGCGGGGTAGGGCGCACGGATTTATGGGGTGGCGATCAGGCGACCATCGTGCGATCGATCAAGCAGCGGCTGTACACCCTGGACGAAGACGCAACGGTGGTCACCGGGCATGGTCCTGACACCCGTCTGGGCGATGAAATGCGCGAGAACCCTTTCGTGCGGGCGTAAATATTTTGTCATGGGGGGGCGGCGGAATTTTTGTCCATTGTCATGATCCAACGCCCGCAGAGGTTTATTGCCAACCGGCCGCTGCACCATAAAATGCAGAAAAGTAGGAGCTCTTCATGTTCACCAAGCGTCGTTTGATTATTGTCGCTACTGCCGTGGCCTTGCTGTCCGGCTGCGCCTCGCCTAACCCTTATGACAACCAGGGTCAGGCCGACGGTGGCTCCCAAGGCATGAGCAAAACCGCCAAATACGGTGGCCTCGGCGCTCTGGCCGGTGCACTGGCCGGTGCTGCTATCGGTCACGATAACCGTGGCAAGGGTGCCTTGATCGGTGCTGCCGTGGTCGGTGCTTCGGCGGCCGGTTACGGTTACTACGCCGACCAGCAAGAGAAGAAACTGCGTGCCAGCATGGCAAACACCGGTGTTGAAGTGCAGCGCCAGGGCGATCAGATCAAGCTGATCATGCCAGGCAACATCACGTTCGCCACCGATTCGGCGAACATCGCTTCCAGCTTCTATCAGCCGCTGAACAATCTCGCCGGCTCCCTGAAGGAGTTCAGCCAGAACCAGATCGAAATCGTCGGCTATACCGACAGCACCGGCAGCCGCCAGCACAACATGGACCTGTCCCAGCGTCGTGCACAGAGCGTGGCGACCTACCTGACATCGCAAGGTGTCAGCGGTGCCAACCTGTCGGCCCGTGGTGCCGGTCCGGATAATCCGATTGCCAGCAACGGCGACGTCAATGGCCGGGCGCAGAACCGCCGTGTCGAAGTCAACCTGAAGGCGATTCCGGGCCAGCAGTATGGTGGCCAGCAGCAACAGCCGGGTACGGTTCAGCAGTATCCGTAACTGATTGTCTGAATGAAGAAATGCCCGATCCTGTGATCGGGCATTTTTTTTGTGAGGCCTTTACCGGCCTCTTCGCGAGCAAGCTCGCTCCCACAGGGTTATGTGCCGGACACAGCAGGCACCCTCAATCACTGTGGGAGCGAGCTTGCTCGCGAAGGGGGCCAAACAGGCAACGAATATCCCGGATACAAAAAAGCCCCCGGACACATCACTGTCCGGGGGCTTTTTGCTTGTCGCTGCAACCGATTACTTCTTCAAACCATAATGCTCATCGAGCATGCCCGGCGCGTTCGGAGTCTTCGGCGCGTAATCGCGTGGCGGCTCCTGATCGCGCGGTGGCGTCAGGCGTTCGCGCGGGGTCTGCACCGCATCAGAGTGCAGCGAGGCGAGCAGGCGCTGGCGGGTCTGCTCGTCCAGGGCCAGACGATTGGCGCCCTCGGCGAGATGATCCTGCACTTCCTGATAGCTTTGGGTCAGTTTCTTGACCAGCATCGCGGTGCTGTTGAAGTGGGTGACCACTTCGTTTTGATAACTGTCGAAACGCTCCTGGATATCATCCAGTTGACGTTGCGTACGGCTCGGCGCGGCGTTCGGCGCAACGCGAGCGATCAGGAATCCAATGGCGACACCCACAACCAGGGCAAGAGTCGGTAACAACCAAACTAAGAGCGAGTGTTCCACGAGTCCTTCCTCTATACACGGCGTTGCTTTACGTTATCGGCTCGAACCTGCGCTGTATACCGCGATTCACTCGCAATAGATTGGCACAGACAATTTGCTAGACGAGTCGACCCGATTCGAGGTCACGGAGTTCCTTCCTTGCTGATGCGTGAAACCCCTGTAGTGATTGATGGCCCAGTCGGCCAAATTGAAGCGCTTCACCTGGACAGCGAGCAGCCGCGCGGCATCGCGCTGATCTGCCATCCGAACCCGGTGCAGGGCGGCACCATGCTCAACAAGGTCGTCTCGACCTTGCAGCGCACCGCGCGCGACGCCGGTTTGATCACCCTGCGCTTCAACTATCGCGGCGTCGGCGCCAGCGAAGGTAGCCACGACATGGGCACCGGTGAAGTCGACGACGCTCAAGCCGCCGCCGCATGGCTGTTGGAAAAACACCCGAATCTGCCGCTGACCCTGTTCGGTTTCTCCTTCGGCGGATTTGTTGCAGCAAGTCTCGGCGGCCGTCTCGAAGCCCAGGGCGTGCCGCTCAAGCACCTGTTCATGGTTGCGCCGGCAGTCATGCGGTTGGGCGAGCAGGATCAACTGCCGCAGCAGGGCGAGCTGACCGTCATCCAGCCGGAAACCGACGAAGTCATCGATCCGCAGCTGGTCTATGACTGGTCGGACACACTCCCGCGCCCCCATGAGCTCCTGAAAGTGGCAGAATGCGGACACTTTTTTCATGGCAAGCTGACCGATCTCAAGGATCTGATCCTGCCGCGTCTCTCGAATTGACTGCAGTCTGACAAGCGATTACCCATGACGAACCGTACCCGCATCCTCACCGGCATCACCACCACCGGCACGCCACACCTTGGCAACTACGCCGGCGCTATCCGTCCGGCGATCCTCGCCAGTCGTGACAGCAATGCCGATTCGTTCTACTTTCTGGCCGACTACCACGCCCTGATCAAATGCGATGACCCGCTGCGCATCCAGCGCTCGCGTCTGGAAATCGCTGCGACCTGGCTGGCCGGTGGCCTGGATGTCGACCGCGTGACCTTCTACCGTCAGTCGGACATCCCGGAAATCCCCGAGCTGACCTGGCTGCTGACCTGCGTCGCCGCCAAAGGCCTGCTCAACCGCGCGCACGCCTACAAGGCCTCGGTGGACAAGAACGTCGAAACCGGTGAAGACCCGGATGCCGGCATCACCATGGGTCTCTACAGCTACCCGGTGCTGATGGCCGCGGACATCCTGATGTTCAACGCGCACAAGGTGCCGGTCGGTCGTGACCAGATCCAGCATGTGGAAATGGCCCGCGACATCGGCCAGCGTTTCAACCACCTGTTTGGTCAGGGCAAGGAATTCTTCACCATGCCCGAAGCGCTGATCGAAGAAAGCGTGGCGACGTTGCCTGGCCTCGACGGTCGCAAGATGTCGAAGAGCTACGACAACACCATCCCGTTGTTCTCCAGCGCCAAAGAGATGAAGGACGCGATCTCGCGGATCGTCACCGACTCCCGCGCGCCGGGCGAAGCCAAAGATCCGGACAACTCGCACCTGTTCACCCTGTTCCAGGCGTTCTCGACGCCAGTGCAGGCTGAAGATTTCCGCAGTGAACTGCTTGGCGGTCTGGGTTGGGGCGAGGCGAAGAGCCGTCTGTTCCAGTTGCTCGACAGCGAACTGGGCGAGTCCCGCGAGCGTTATCACCAACTGATCGAACGTCCGGCCGACCTGGAAGACATCCTGCAAGTCGGTGCCAAAAAGGCTCGTGCCGTGGCAACGCCGTTCCTCAACGAACTGCGCGAAGCCGTTGGCCTGCGTTCATTCGTCAAGCAGGTTCAGGTGGCTGCGACCACCAAGAAGAAAGCCGCGAAAGCCGCTCGCTTCGTCAGCTTCCGTGAAGACGATGGCAGCTTCCGCTTCCGTCTGCTGGCGGCCGATGGCGAGCAATTGCTGCTGTCGCGCAACTTCGCCGATGGCAAAACCGCCGGCCAGGTGACCAAGCAACTGCAATCCGGTCAGCCTCTGGACGTGCGCAGCGATGACATGAGCTTCAGCGTATGGCTGGAAGGCGAATGCATCGGCGACAGCCCGGCATTCGCTGACAGCACAGCGCGGGACGCGGCCATTGAGGCCCTGCGCATCGCGTTGACCCCGGTTCAGGAATAATCAGCGGCGCGGCCCGACCAAGGGCTGATTGCCATTCCCACGGGCCGTCGCTACAGTGACGGCCCGTTTTTGTTGCCTTGCTAACGAATTATGACGCCCCTAGAACGATACCAAGCTGATCTGAAACGCCCGGACTTCTTCCATGACGCCGCGCAGGAAACTGCTGTGCGTCATTTGCAGCGCCTGTACGAAGATCTGATCGCCGCCGATCAGAACAAACCGGGCCTGCTGAGCAAACTGTTTGGCAAAAAGGATCAGACGCCGGTCAAGGGCCTGTATTTCTGGGGCGGTGTGGGTCGTGGCAAGACTTACCTGGTCGACACCTTCTTCGAAGCGCTGCCGTTCAAGGAAAAGACTCGCACGCACTTCCACCGCTTCATGAAGCGTGTGCACGAAGAGATGAAAACCCTCGGCGGCGAGAAAAATCCGCTGACCCTCATCGCCAAGCGTTTTGCGGCTGAGTCGCGGGTCATCTGCTTCGATGAGTTCTTCGTCTCCGACATCACCGACGCGATGATCCTCGGCACGCTGATGGAAGAATTGTTCAAAAACGGCGTGACCCTGGTCGCGACCTCGAACATCGTTCCCGATGGTCTGTACAAGGACGGCCTGCAACGCGCGCGCTTCCTGCCGGCCATTGCGCTGATCAAGCTGCACACCGAAATCGTCAACGTCGACAGCGGCGTCGACTACCGTCTGCGTCACCTCGAACAAGCGGAACTGTTCCACTATCCGCTCGACGAAGCCGCTCACGAAAGCCTGCGCAAGAGCTTCCGGGCCCTGACGCCGGAGTGCACCGCTGCGGTCGAGAATGACGTGCTGATCATCGAAAATCGCGAAATTCGCGCCCTGCGCACGTGTGATGACGTGGCCTGGTTCGACTTCCGCGAACTGTGCGACGGCCCGCGTAGCCAGAACGACTACATTGAACTGGGCAAGATTTTCCACGCCGTGCTGCTCAGCGGTGTCGAACAGATGAGCGTCACCACCGACGACATCGCTCGACGCTTCATCAACATGGTCGACGAGTTCTACGACCGCAACGTGAAGCTGATCATTTCTGCCGAAGTCGAATTGAAAGATCTGTACACCGGCGGGCGCCTGAACTTCGAGTTCCAGCGTACGCTGAGTCGTCTGCTGGAGATGCAGTCGCACGAATTCCTGTCTCGGGCGCATAAGCCTTAAAGAGATTTCGAATTCGAAAGAGGGGCCTGCAAATGCAGGCCTTTTTTATAGCGTCTGGTAACCGATTGAATTGAGGTAAGACGCCAGATGCTCTTGTTGTCGGCACCCGATCAGCAGCCAAAGCAAAATCCTCGCTTTGCGCGGGCAGGCAAACCCCGCCATCAAGGCCCCCTTGCGCTGCAAATCGATTTCGCTGCCTTCAAAGCCGTAGGTTGACCGTGCCGTGGAGCCACCTCCGGTGCGTGTCGCGATGATTACCGGGATGTGTCGGGCGATTTTTTCGATGACTTTGGCCCAGTGTGCGCAAACATGTCCGGCACCGAACCCGGCGATCACCAACCCGTCGTAACCCAGCGCGACGACATTTTCCAGCAGCAGGCTGTCCGCAGAAAGCGACGCTTCCAGCAAGGCGATCGTCTGGCTGGTGTTTTGCGGCAGGGGCAAGACTTGCCGTGAACCCGGCGGCTGCAAATAGCGCACCGCGCCTTCCATCAGTAAGCCTGCCGGTCCGGTGACAGGCGATGCGAACGCGTGCAGTGCCATGGAGTCGACTTTGCGCACAGTGCGCGCCCGGTGAATCTGTCCGTTGATAACCACTTGAACGCCGCGCCCGCGACTGCATTGCGCCAGTGCAACGCGGCCGGCATCCAACAGATTTGCCGGGCCATCGGCACCCGCCTGGGCTGCCGAGCGCATGGCACCCGTCAGCACCAGCGGTTCGTCGTGGTCCCACAGGTGATCAAAAAAAGTGGCGGACTCCTCCAGCGTGTCCGTGCCTTGAATAATGATTATTCCCGCCGCACCTTGATTGATCTGAAGGTTCGCCCAGCACAGCACGCTCAACAGGTATTCGAAATCAAGTGAGGCGCCGGGCAACAGTCCGAGCGTCTCGACGGTCAACTGTGCGAGCGTTTTCAGTTCCGGTACGGTGTTCAAGAGCGCCTCGCCGGACACCGTTGGAACGACGCCTTCGCCGCTTTGTTGCGATTGCATGCTGACAGTGCCGCCGAGTGCGGCAATGGCCAGTTTAGGCAAGTCCATGTGATACCTCGCAAAGGAAGCCGGCTGCTCCCGAGTTCCATTCAAGAGCCAGCCGGGGATGGGGGGGGCGTCAGTTGCTTGCCAGCCATCCGACGAGCGGAAGGATCAGCAGAGTGCTGATGGCCATGGACAACACATTCCCGATGAAACCGTGCATATGCCCCGGCACTCGTTGCGCCAAGGCGCAAGCCAGCGGTGGCGCGATCAAAGCGCCAAGCAATGCGCTTGAGGCGATCACTTGCCAATCGCCGCCGTAGGTCAAAATAGCGGCCGGAACAACTGACACCAATGGCACATAGGTTGGGTACCAACCTCGGGCCATCCATTGTTTTCGCCAGATCAGCACGCCCAGTGCCGAGGTCAATGCCTGGCCCGCCAGCAGTTGCGGCAGCAAACCGGTGCCGTAAACAGGGCTCATCGGGTTCAAGGTGAACGCCAGTAATGCTCCGGCGATCAGCCCAAGGCTGGCCCATTCGTTGCCGAAAAAAGGTGCTTCGGAGAAGTCCGCCAAGACACGGCGAATGCTCCAGACCACACCATAATCGGGAGCCTTGGCGGTCACGGTGACGCTGACATCCTCGGCGACTGGTTCGGGCGCCGCGGATTTCAGCAGGCTCGGTACGCTGCGGCAGAGTACGAAGGCGCCGATGCTGGCGATCGCCATGCCCGATACGTTGCCGATCACGACGGGCAGTCCGAGGGGATTGCAAACGTAGTTCACGATCAAAATGCAAATGGGCGTCACGAAAAGGGCTCCCATGATTGCGCCATTGACCGCGACCTTCCAGCCACCCCCAAACATCAGAACCATGGCCGCGGGCAACGACACGAACGCTGCAAACGTTGGCTGCCAGCTCGTGGCGGTGACGGTCCAACCCCACACGAGATTGCTCAGTACCAAACCCAGCAGCGAGCTGGTGACGAGCCATGGCCATAGTCCGCTGCCGTAACAGATGGTAAAGCCTTGCCAGGATTTACCCGTTCGGTTCGCCCAATAACCCAGATACGCACCTGCCAAAAGACCGATGGATGCGAACTCGTGTTTATAAAAAGCCACCTCGCTGATATCTCCCAACACCCAGCGCAGCCAGGCGGTCGGCTCGGGAAGATTTGAGACCATGTGGCCGTAGTCCGGCCAGCGTGCTGACCACAGCATGTGATTGGTCAATGAGAGCCAGACAATCAGCGCGGTCGCACCCAGCAGCAATCCAATGATCGTGCTGTCGAGTATTGTTCTGGCGGCGATTTGTTTCCGTGGTTTTGCGTGGACAGTTCCCATTTCCTTGGTCCCCCGGTTAGCGCGGAAGGCACGGATGCTGGGTGTAGCCGAGCATTCGGTCGTAGACATCGCAGCGACGATCCCGATGCAGGTCATTTAAATCGTTCCAGATAAGCGCGCTGCGAGCGCTGGTCAGGTCAATATCGGCATAGAGGATTTCCTGTTGGTCGGCAGATGCCACGCGGCCTATCGGCCAGCCGTTGGTGCCGGCGATCAACGAACATCCAAGGTATCGAGCGCCGCGCTCTTCGCCAATTCGACTCGCCGCCGCGATAAACACATTGTTGACATGTGCGGCGGTCATGGTCAGATAGGAGGCCATGCATTTGCCGGCGTCATCGAACAACGGTGGAGGAGTCCAGACCCAATTGTTCAGGCTGCAAATGATGTCTGCGCCTTGCTGGCTCAGAATCCTCGGGACCTCTGGAAACCAGATGTCCCAACAGATCAGCAATCCAATGCGACCGATAGGCGTGTCGAAGACCGGGAATCCCGAGTCGCCGGCCGTAAACCAGAGCTTTTCCAGGTTCCAGAGATGAGCCTTGCGATACTTGCCGATAAACCCGTCAGGCCCCACTAGCACGCCAGTGTTGTACAACTGCGATCCCTCGCGTTCGGTCAGCCCGGCTACCAGATAAACCTGATGATGACGGGCAAAATCTTCCCAACTGCTGACACTCGGCCCGTCTGGAACCGCTTCGGCATGATCAAATGCATCCTGCCGATTTTGGAAGTAATAACCAGTATTGGTCAGCTCGGGCAAAACGATGAGGTTTGCGCCGTTGTTAACCGCTTCCAGCGCCAACTCCAGGCTGGTACCCAAGTTTGCCGCGCGGTTCTGCGTGCCGACCTGCGGATCGCATTGCACGACCGCAACACGAACGGGGCTTGTGGACTCACTCATTTTCATGACCTCTTATTATTGTTTTCACGCCGTTGAATGGCGGGGTCATAAGAGTCGAGTCGAGAGCAAAGCGTAAGTCGGCGCTTTCCGGTTAAGTTGTAGTCCGTCTCCTAGGAAGAGTAACCATGCGTTAACGTAAGACCCTCAGCTTGCTGCCGGGACCTTCGTGACGAGTGGATGGCGCGCGGAGAAAATCAGGCGTCGTGTTGATAGTGCGGGTAGTCATTCATGGTGAAGCCGCCGTTGAAACTCGCACCGGTCTTGTCGCAAATATGAATGACTGCATCGACGGCACCGCGAAAGCAAGGTTCTGTCCAGCCGGCATCGACTGAAAATGACTCTCCAGATAAATACAGCCCGGAAGCATTTGAATAGTCTCGGTTGTATTTCAGTAGGCGGACGGCATCGTGGTAAGCGCCGGGGCGATAAAGCTTGGCGCAGCCCAACGAATTTTTATCAGTCATCCAGCGCTGCACGACGGCTTGCTCCAGGCCAATGAACGGGGAAATCCGTTGCTGAATATTGCTGGAGTTCATGAGGATTCTGTCCAGTTCTTCCGCGCACTTTGCGACCAGTTCTTTGTCGCTGAAACAGGAAAGCTTGGTTGCGTCATCCTCCCAGGTGTAACTCAAAAGAATACAGTCGTAGCTGTAATTCTCGTTGTACCGGTAGGTATAAACGTCACGTATAAAGCTGTCCGTGACGATCGCTTGAGGGATGGTGGTATTGGCGGACAAAAAGGATTTCTTCAGCGGCGCGAAGACCTTGCAGCTGGTTTCCCAGTGCGCGGTTTTGTACGCGTTAATCGTTTCGAACGGCAGCATCTGTGGCCTGAAGTTTTCCAGCTTGATTCGGGTCTCGATCAGCCATGAGGGCAGCGTCATGATCACTGAATCAAAGTCACTAAAGTGTTCCTGGGTTAACTCGGGCTGGCTGTGTTTCCAGTTGAAATAGACTCGGGTTTTCCCGCTGCCGAGTTTTTTCAGACGGTTGACGGCGCAGTCCGTCAGCAGGCCTTCACTGCTTTGCAGGCAGTGCTCATAAAAAGATTGGTTGCACTCATCGGGCTTCATGAACATCAGGCATTCACTCAGCGCAGCGAGCCCCAGATAGCGCGGTTTTTCAAACTGCAGGCCAGTCGAATCGAAGACTGCCTTGCTGTTCACATGGGGGGAGTCAGGTAAAGGGTCGCCTTTCTCATCCACCCGGCCACGCACTAATTGCAAATGGCTGCTGAAACCAAATATGGCAGTGCGCAGTGGATACAGTGCGCACACGTCGTAGAAGGCTCCCCAGCTACCGTCACCAATTCCGATGGCATAGAAAATTGATGACTCCTTTGCCGACATGCCCATCCCGCCAAAGTCACCGGGAGCGTCGCGATTCCAGCTCTGCATGGCAGGCATGCCAACTAGTTCACGGAAGGAAACGGCGTGGTATTTATCGACGATAGTGGCCCACACGGCTTCCCAGTCCTCACCTGCGTACATTTCGGCGACATGCCGGGTCATGCGGTCGGCGAAAGCTCTCCACTTGGCATACACCGCTTGCAGTTCATCGCTGGGAGGAGGCGTCTGGCCGTCGGCATTTTTCCAGATCAGCATTTGCGGTGTGGACTCGCCCGACAGACTACCCTCGCGCAGGTAAATGCCGGTTGATTTGACCCATTGGCTGCCGGGGTTGGCGAAGTCCGAAAGCGACAAGTCAAAGGTCTTTGCGTAGTAGGCCATCAGCGACCGACCCTCAGTCGGCAACTCACCGTCGCGATTGAACAGAGGCATGCGCATCGCGCCCATTTCAAACGGAGTATGGCTCGCGCTGGATTGAGGGCTTCCCGGAACGGTCAGGTGCCTGCCGCCTATTCGCGAGGATTGTTCGATGAGCGTGATATGCCTGAAGCCGCAGCGCAGCAACTCTCGGGCGGCTGTGAGACCGGTGACGCCAGCGCCAATGATGCAGATCCGGTGTTGTGGGTCAGTGGCGCGGGCGATGCCGTCTTTTTGTTCGACCAATGCGCGATAGTCGAAGCACAAGTCAGGAGGATTGGGAAAGCGGGCCTTCCAATTGCCCGGAGTCGAGCGTTTTGTTCGTACCTCAACGCCGGCGGCCTGTGATGGGTAGTTGTAGCTGGATCCGATGGTCACTGTTCATCTTCCTTGATGCGATGTGCATGTGAAGAAGTCTGTACGGCGAACCAATGTATGAATAGTCGTAAAACAGGCCGGGAAGCTGATCTGTTTTCGCTGGTTTACGTGGGAAAAAACACGCCAATTAGAGCAGTCCATGTGAAAGGATTACTCGCACATGGACGTCTGTCTTTTTGTGTTTACGCAGCTTGCTGAAACTGCTGCCGATACTGGTTCGGCGACAATTCGGTGTGCTGACGAAACAGTCGCGCGAAGAAACTCGCGTCGTCATAACCGACTTCATAACTGATGGTTTTGATGCTTTTGCGGCTGGCAGACAACAAGCCCTTGGCCGTTTCGATGCGCAGCCGTTGCAGGTAGTGCAGGGGCTTGTCGCCGGTGGCGGTCTGGAAGCGGCGCATGAAGTTGCGGATGCTCATGCCGTGCTCGCGCGCGACGTCCTCGAAGCGAAACTTGTCGGCGAAGTGCTCTTCGAGCCAGTGCTGGATCTGCAGGATGATCACGTCCTGATGCAACTTCTGCCCGCCAAAACCAATGCGGCCCGGCGAGTAGCTGCGCTGCACTTCGTAGAGGATGTCGCGGGCTACAGCCTGCGCGACGTTGGCGCCGCAGAAGCGCTCGATCAAGTAGATGTAGAGGTCGCAGGCCGACGTGGTGCCGCCGGCACAGTAGAGATTGTCGGCGTCGGTCAGGTGTTTGTCCTGATTGAGGTAGACCTTCGGGAAGCGTTCGGTGAAGGCGTTGAAAAAGCGCCAGTAGGTCGTTGCTTCCTTGCCATCAAGCAGGCCGGCCTCGGCCAGCCAGAACACCCCCGTGGCTTCGCCGCACAGAACGGCGCCACGAGCGTGTTGCTCGCGCAGCCACGGCAGGATTTGCGGGTAGCGGCTGCACATCGTGTCGAAATCTTCCCAGAACGCCGGGAGGATGATGATATCGGTATTTTCCAGGCCGCCGTCCACTGGCATGACCACATTACTGAAGCTTTTGACCGGCTTGCCATCGGGGCTGACCAATCGGGTTTCGAATGCCGGAGTCAGGCCTTGGCCCAGTTGTTTGCCGTAACGCAGGCTCGCCACATGGAAGAAGTCCTTGGCTTGCATGAGGGTGTAGGCGAAAACCTGGTCGATCGCCAGGATGCTGACGCGCCGCAAGGGCGTGGAGACGTGCTTGGACATAATTCAACTTTTGTTTTGTTTTTATAAGGGAAAGTGGTCACCAGACGGCTGGATCGTCTTATTTTTTGTCGGATGTGTCCAGTGTCCTCTATCGGAGGGGAGGCTTAGTCTCTGAAGGACACAGCCCTCCAACAAGAAAGAAAGGTGCCGCATGATCCCCAGAACCTTGTTCAGTTCCGAGCACGAATTGTTCCGCGACAGCGTACGAACCTTCCTCGAAAAAGAGGCCGTGCCGTTTCACGGGCAATGGGAGAAACAAGGCCATATCGACCGCAAACTCTGGAACAAGGCGGGGGAGGCGGGGATGCTTTGTTCGCATCTGCCGGAAGAATACGGCGGCTTGGGGGCGGACTTTCTGTACAGCACAGTGGTGATCGAAGAGGTCGGTCGACTGGGCCTGACCGGTATCGGCTTCTCGTTACATTCTGACATTGTTGCGCCGTACATCCTGCATTACGGCAGCGAAGCACTGAAACACAAATACCTGCCGAAACTGGTGTCGGGCGAGATGGTCACGGCCATTGCCATGACTGAGCCCGGCGCGGGTTCCGATCTGCAGGGCGTCAAGACCACCGCCGTGCTGGACGGTGACGAGTACGTGATCAACGGCTCCAAGACCTTTATCACCAATGGCTTTCTCGCTGATCTGGTGATTGTCGTCGCCAAGACCGACCCAAAGGCCGGCGCCAAGGGCACCAGCCTGTTTCTGGTGGAAGCGAATACGCCGGGCTTCGAGAAGGGCAAACGCCTGGAGAAGGTCGGAATGAAGGCGCAGGACACGTCGGAATTGTTCTTCCAGGACGTACGCGTGCCGAAGGAGAATTTACTCGGGCAGGCCGGGGCGGGGTTCGCATATCTGATGCAGGAGTTGCCGCAGGAGCGTCTGACCGTGGCAATTGGTGGTCTGGCTTCAGCGGAAGCAGCGTTGCAATGGACGCTTGATTACACCCGTGATCGCAAGGCGTTCGGCAAGGCAATCGCCGACTTCCAGAACACCCGCTTCAAACTGGCGGAAATGGCTACGGAAATTCAGATCGGTCGGGTGTTCGTTGATCGCTGTCTTGAGCTGCATCTGCAAGGCAAGCTCGACGTGCCGACGGCGGCGATGGCCAAGTACTGGGGCACCGACCTGCAATGCAAGGTACTCGACGAATGTGTGCAGTTGCATGGCGGTTACGGCTACATGTGGGAATACCCGGTGGCCCGGGCGTGGGCGGATGCGCGCGTGCAGCGGATTTATGCCGGCACCAATGAAATCATGAAGGAGATCATTGCGCGGTCGCTTTGAATTTTGCAGTGAGTTGACAGGCCCCTTCGCGAGCAAGCTCGCTCCCACAGGTACGGTGATCCTCTGTGGGAGCGAGCTTGCTCGCGAAGACGGTGTATCAGACGATCAAGGCGCCGGGTTCGGATGATCCTTGTGAATCGCCTCGATCCCCGCCAGCACTTCATCCGACAGCTTCAGATCGAAGCTGGCGATGTTGCTGTCCAGTTGCTCGAGCGTCGTCGCGCCAATAATGTTGCTGGTGACGAACGGCTGCTGAGTCACGAACGCCAAGGCCATTTGCGCCGGATCCAGACCGTGTTCACGGGCCAGTGCGACATAACGGCTGCATGCTGCTTCCGATTGCGCGTTGAAATAGCGGCTGAAGCGGCTGTAGAGGCTCAGGCGACCTTTTGGCGGACGCGCGCCACCTTCGTACTTGCCGGACAGGAAACCGAACGCCAGCGGCGAATAAGCGAGCAGGCCACATTGTTCGCGGATGGCGATTTCTGCCAGGCCCACTTCAAAGCTGCGGTTGAGCAGGTTGTACGGGTTCTGGATCGACACCGCACGCGGCCAGCCCCGAGCTTCGGCCAGAGCGAGGAAGCGCATGGTGCCCCACGGCGTTTCGTTGGACAGGCCAATGTGGCGGATTTTGCCGGCCTTCACTTGCTCGTCGAGCGCTTCGAGGGTGTCTTCAAGTGGCGTCAGGTTGGCTTCGATCTTGTGCTTGTAGCCCAACTGTCCGAAAAAGTTGGTGCTGCGCTCCGGCCAGTGCAACTGGTAAAGATCGATGTAATCGGTTTGCAGGCGCTTGAGGCTGGCATCCACCGCTTCAGTGATGTGCTGGCGGTTGTGGCGCAGGTTTTTGTCGCGGATGTAGTCAATGGTGTTGCCGGGGCCGGCGATCTTGCTGGCCAGGATCCAGTCGGCGCGATCACCACGGCTTTTGAAGTAATTGCCGATATAGCGCTCGGTGGTGGCGTAGGTTTCGGCTTTCGGCGGTACCGGATACATCTCGGCGGTGTCGATGAAATTGATCCCGGCCTTTTTGGCCCGCTCGATCTGGGCGAAGGCTTCAGCTTCAGTGTTTTGCTCGCCCCAGGTCATGGTGCCTATTCATATTTATATCTGTTTATGGTCGTTTAGGGATAGATTGTGATTGTGCTTGTTGTTCTCGTTGGTCTAATTATTATT
>NZ_JBIWAL010000056.1:0-34120 GCF_044760045.1 Pseudomonas sp. NPDC098747
GAGCGACCGCACCTGTCCTTAAAATACAAAACGCCCGACGCGGTGCATCGGGCGTTGGGGTGAAAAAGGTGTAAACCTATTTCAGGACTAGACACCACAATTCAGTGCATCACATCAAACCCTGTGGGAGCTGGCTTGCCAGCGATGGGGTCGTGTCAGACGACATCTTCGTTGCCTGAACCACCGCTATCGCTGGCAAGCCAGCTCCCACAGGGAATTGTGCGGTGAGTCAGGCAACGCGTTCATCGCCCGGGCTGCGCTCGAAGTAGCGTTTATATTCACGACTGAACTGCGACGTACTCTGATACCCCACTCGATGCGCCACCTGCGCCACACCCAAGCCTTCAGCGACCAGCAACGTCTGCGCTTTCAACAACCGTAAACGCTTCAGATACTGCACCGGCGACAACAACGTGCTGCGTTTGAAATGCTCATGAAACGTCGACACGCTCATGTTCGCGCAACCGGCCAATGTCTCGACGTTCAACGGCTCGGTGTAATGCGCGTGTAAATGACTGATCGACGCCGCCACTCGGGCGAATTGTCCCTGCTGCTCGACCAAGGCACGCAACACATCGGCCTGCGGTCCACGCAACGCGACAAACAGTAACTCGCGGATCCGCGCCGGCCCCAGAATCTGACACTCCAGCGGATCGCGCAGACAGCTGAGCAACCGCTCGACGCAGCCCCGCATGTCATCGTCGAGCACCACCGACGTCATCGACTCCGGTGTCTGCGCCGGTATGTGCCGCCCCGGCGCCAGCCCCATGGCCAGCACCAACTCGCCGAGCAATACACGGTCGATCGCGACCGACACACCCAGCAGCGGCGCATCCGGCAAGGCAAAGGTTTGACACTCGAAAGGCACAGGCAGCGCCTGAATCAGATAATGCCCGGCGCCATACTCCATGGTGCGCGGCCCGAGAAACGCCAGTTTGCTGCCCTGCGCGATAATCATCAGGCTCGGCTCATAAATGTGCGGGCCACGGGCAACGTCGCAACTGGCGCGCAGCACCTGCACACCCGGCAGCCCGGTCGGGGAATAACCGTCGCGCAGTGCCAGCGGTTCAATCAGCGAAACCAGCGTGGCGTTGGCATCAAGGTGACGAGTTAATTGCATCAGGGTTCTTCAGAAAAAAGTAACGGAAAAAGGCATCAAAGCATCATCGCAGATCCCTTTGCCAATGCGACTGAACAAACCCGCATGCCGGAGGATTAGGCATGAGACCCGGAGGAATCGTCATGGCCGGACAGTCGCGCGGCGCCCAAAATGCGCCGCCTCACCTGTCACTGCTTTTGCGAGGTTTCACATGTACACCGCCATCGGCTATGCCGCCCAATCGGCCACCACGCCCCTCGCCCCGATGAAATTCGAACGCCGTAGCCCTCGCGCCGACGACGTAGCCATCGAAATCATGTATTGCGGCGTCTGCCACTCCGACATCCACCAGGCACGCAACGAGTGGGGCATTGCTGTTTACCCGTTGATGCCCGGCCATGAGATCGTCGGAAAAGTCACCGCGATTGGTACGAATGTCACCAAACACAAAGTAGGCGATCTGGTCGGTGTCGGCTGCATGGTCGACTCCTGCCGCAGCTGCGAAGCCTGCCAGTCGAACCTCGAGCAGTATTGCCTCGAAGGCCCGACCATGACTTATGCGACCCCGGACCGGGTCGACGGCAGCAACACCATGGGCGGCTACTCCGACAGCATCGTTGTCAGCGAGCACTTCGTCGTGCGTATCCCGGAACGTCTGGCGCTGGCCAGTGCTGCGCCAATTCTCTGCGCCGGCATCACCACTTACTCGCCGCTCAAGCATTACGGCGTCAAGGCTGGCGACAAGGTCGGGATTCTGGGCATGGGCGGCCTGGGCCACATGGGTATCAAGTTCGCCAAAGCGATGGGCGCCGAAGTGACGCTGTTCACCCGTTCGGCGAGCAAGGCTGAAGAAGGTCGTCGTCAAGGCGCCGATCATGTGATCGTGTCCACCGATGCCGAGCAGATGAAAGCCGCTGCCGGTTACTTCGACTTCCTGCTGGACACCATTCCGGTGCAGCACGACCTCAACCCGTACCTCGACACCCTGCGTTTTGATGGCGTGCACATTCTGGTCGGTCTGATCGAGCCGATTGATCCGCCGGTACACGCCGCCAAACTGGTATTGGGTCGCCGCGTACTCGCCGGTTCGTTGATCGGCGGCATCGCCGAAACCCAGGAAGTGCTGGATTTCTGCGCCGAGCACAACATCACCTGTGACATCGAAATGCTCGACATCCGCGAGATCAACGAGGCTTACGCCCGCATGATCGCTGGTGACGTGAAGTACCGTTTCGTGATCGACATGGCAACGCTCAAGGTTTAATCAAACCTTTAAACCCAGCTCGGCCGATAGCCGGGCTGTGACGCCTTTGATCAGGGGAATCAGCTCGGCCATTTTCTCCAACGGCATATACGGCACGGTGCTGGCGATACTGATCGCCGCCACAATGCCCTTGCTCGCATCACGAATCGGCGCCGCCACACAGCGGATCGACGGTTCATTATCTTCCAGATCGAACGCGTAGCCACCGGCCACGTACTCGGTCATGCGTTGTTCAAGCTGTTCCCACGACTGCTGGGGATGCTGCGGCCAGAACTGACTTTTCCCACCCGCCGGCAGGCTGATGTCGTACAGACGCTGCCAATCCTGCGGCGAGTCATCGAGCATCAACGCCTTGCCGATCCCCGTCCGCGCCAGCGGCATGCGATGGCCGACCCGCGAACGCATTTCCGGGCCGTTGCGCCCCGGATTCTTCAGCAGGTACAGCACCTCATCGCCTTCACGAATCCCCAGATGCACGGTGTCACCGGTCAGCGCCGACAACTCATCCAGATAGGGCCCGGCCAGGCTCACCAGCGGCAATTCTTCGCGCGCCTGGAAACCCAGCTCGATCAGCTTCGGCCCCAGCAGATAACCGACTTGCGGCACCACGCGCAGATAGCGCTCGTCGACCAGACAACTGGCCAGACGATGAGTGGTGCTGCGCGTGGTGCCGATCAGCCGGGCAATCTCCTTGAGATCACGCGCGCCACTGGCCACGGCTTGCACCACGCCCAGTCCGCGAAGTAGCGTCTGGGTGCCGGTGGGCGCGGCGTCCTTGATTTTTTCCGGGGCGTCTTCCTGCATATCCAGCCTTTACCGTTGAGCGAGGGAACGGGCGGCATTATGGTCGCCCGACGCTAAGCACTACAACTCGATACGTTCAACCTTGCCCACCAGCAGCACGTAGGACAACGCACCGATCAATGCGAGAACCGCGATATAGGTGATCGCCGGGGCGAACGAATCTCCGCTGGCGAGGAAACCGATCACGATCGGCGTGGCAATCGCCGACAGGTTGCCGATGAAATTAAACACCCCGCCGGTCAGGCCGAGCAGGCGTGCCGGCGCCAGTGTCGAGACCAGCGACCAGGTGATCGACGCCAATCCATTGCCAAAAAACGCCAACGCCAGAAAGGCAATCACCAGCGGCGTCGACTCAACGTAGTTGGCGCCGATGATCGAAGTGGAAATCAGCAGCCCGCCAATGATCGGCAACTTGCGCGCAAAACCAATGGAGTAACCGCGACGAATCAGGAAGTCGGAAAAGAACCCCGAGCAGAGCACACCGACAAACGCCGCAAGAAACGGCAACGAGGCCAGCAAGCCGGACTTGATGAAGTCCATGCCGCGATATTTCACCAGATAGGTCGGGAACCACGTCAGGAAAAACCACAGCGTCGAGTTCAGGCAGAACTGGCCAAGATAGATGCCCCACAACTTGCGTTTAGTGAGAACGATGCCGAGATCGGTCCAGCTGAATTTGGCTTTGACCTTGGCGCTGTCGGCCTGGATATCCACCAGCCCGCCGCCCTCGCGGATCAGTTCGATTTCTGCATCGTTGGCACCTTTGAAATCCCGTGGCTCGCGATACACCGCGTACCAGATCGCCGCCCAGATAATGCCCACCGCACCTGTCGCGACGAACACCATGTGCCAGCCGAATTCGTGTTGCAGCCACGCGAGAACCGGCGTGAGGAAGGCCAGTCCCACAAACTGCCCGGAGGTGTAGAAACCAATCGCAGTAGCGCGTTCACGCTCGGGAAACCAGGTGGTGACCACGCGACTGTTGATCGGATAGGCCGGTGCTTCCAGCGCGCCGACCGCCATGCGCAGGACGAACAGCGCAATGAAACTGGCGGCGAAACCGAGCATCACTGTGGCGATCGACCACGACAGCAGTGCGACGCTATAAAGAATGCGTGGCGGCACGCGATCCACCAGCCAGCCACCGGGGATTTGCATGGCGGCGTAGGTCCAGCCGAATGCCGAGAAGATCAGGCCAACGTGAATCGGATCGATGCCCAGCTCAGTGGTCAGGGCCGGCGCGGCAATCGACAGGTTGCTGCGGTCGAGGTAGTTGATGACCACGGTGATAAACAGCAACACCATGATGAAAAAACGCTTTCGGCTAGGCGTGACTAAAGACGCCTGCCCGGTGAGGGTTTGCGGTTGCATGAGAGATGCCTCTTCTTATGTTTATTTGAGGACAGTCTTAAGACTTGCACGGAACCCTGTGGGAGCTGGCTTGCCAGCGATTACGGTGTGTCTGTCACATCAGTGTTGGACGTGCCGCCGTCATCGCTGGCAAGCCAGCTCCCACAGGGATTAGTGGTGTGTCAGGGATGACTCACCACTCGGCAAAACTGCCATCGGCATGGCGCCAGATCGGGTTGCGCCAGCGGTGGCCCACGGCCGCGCGTTCGATCACGTATTCCTCGTTGATCTCGATGCCCAACCCCGGGCCGTTCGGAATCTTCACGAAACCTTTGTCGTAATCGAACACCCGCGGATCTTTTACATAGTCGAGCAAGTCGTTGCTCTCGTTGTAATGGATGCCCAGGCTTTGCTCCTGGATAAACGCGTTGTAACAAACCGCGTCCAGTTGTAAACACGCCGCCAGCGCAATCGGCCCCAACGGACAATGCAGCGCCAGCGCTACGTCGTAGGCTTCGGCCATATTGGCGATCTTACGGGTTTCGGTAATGCCGCCAGCGTGGGAAGCATCCGGCTGGATGATGTCGACGTAACCTTCGCTCAACACCCGTTTAAAGTCCCAACGTGAGAACAACCGCTCACCGAGGGCAATCGGCGTGCTGGTCAGCGGTGCCAGTTCTTTCAACGCTTCGTAGTTCTCGCTGAGCACCGGCTCTTCGATAAACATCAGTTTGTAGGGGTCGAGTTCCTTCATCAGCACTTTGGCCATCGGCTTGTGCACCCGGCCATGGAAGTCGACACCGATGCCAACGTTCGGCCCGACTGCATCACGCACGGCGGCAACGTTGGCCAAGGCGAGGTCAACTTTTTCGAAGGTATCGAGGAACTGCAGCTCTTCCGTGCCGTTCATTTTCACCGCCGTGAAACCACGGCTGACTGCCTCTTTCGCTGCCCGTGCGGTGTCGGCTGGACGATCACCGCCGATCCACGAATACACGCGAATCTTGTCGCGTACCTGACCGCCGAGCAGATCACTGACCGACACGCCAAGGGCTTTGCCCTTGATGTCCCACAGCGCTTGGTCAATGCCGGCGAGCGCGCTCATGTGGATCGCGCCACCGCGGTAGAAGCCGCCGCGATACAGCACCGTCCAGATGTCCTCGATGTTGCGTGGGTCTTTGCCGATCAGGTAGTCGGACAATTCCTCAACAGCCGCCGCCACCGTATGCGCGCGCCCTTCAACCACGGGTTCGCCCCAACCGGTCACGCCCTCGTCGGTTTCAACCTTGAGGAAGCACCAGCGCGGCGGAACGATGAAGGTAGTGAGTTTGGTGATTTTCATCTTGTTGTCTCTCTTATAGATGTAGCGCTCGCAGCGCCAAAAAGTCTTAGCGAAGGGCTTTCCAGGCAGCCACATAGGCCTTGGCATTCGCCGCTACTTGCTCAACGCTCATCCCCGGTTTGAATAGCCCCGAGCCGAGACCGAAACCCTTGACGCCAGCGTCGATGAACACCTGCATGTTGTCCGGTGTGATGCCACCGACCGGCGCCAGAATCGTCCCGCTGGGCAACACCGCCAGCCAGGCTTTAACGACTGCCGGGCCCATTTGCTCGGCCGGGAACAGCTTGAGAATGTCCGCGCCCTCCTCCAGCGCCGCGAAGGCTTCGGTCGGCGTGGCAACGCCCGGCGACAGGTACAGCCCCGCCGCTTTCGCTGCGCGCAATACCTTGGCATCGCTGTGCGGCATGACGATGACCTGGCCGCCGGCCTCCTTCACCAATTCGACCTGTTCCGGGGTCAACACCGTACCGGCACCGATCAGGCAATCGGGTGGCAAAGCCTTACGCAGGATGGCGATACTTTCGTACGGCGAAGGGGAATTGAGCGGTACTTCGATGACGCGAAATCCGGCCGCATACAGGACTTCTCCTACTGCGGCAGCTTCCTGCGGATGCAGGCCACGCAGAATCGCGATCAGACCGTTTTGCGCCAATGCTTGCTTGAGCATGTCAGGCCTCCAGTCGGGGTTAACGGGATGAGGAATCGATCAGTCCGGCGGCCAGCGCCAGCTGCCACAAGCCACGCTCGGTGGCCTGCTCGGCCAGCGTCACGTTGGCGAACCCACAGGCGTCGAGGGCACGGCTATAGCGTGCACACAGTTGCGCATTGCCAATGAGGATGATCGAGGGAAGATGCACGCTGTTGCGGCGACGACGCTGAGCGGCTGCGAGTGCAGCCAGTTCGTGGCCGATCATCAGGCCGGACAAGTAATCCGCTTGCGCCGTCGGGCTGAGTTCGCCGGTCAGGCCCAGGGTGCGTGCACTGAACAATGTAGAGAGCACGCCAAGCTCACCGTCCGCCGACAGCGCAACCTGCACGCCACGGTCAAATGCCTGAGCATCGAACGTCGCGCCTTGCTGTTGGGTGCGGCCCAGAATACTGTGTTCACTGAGCACGGCGAACACTTCGCCGGTCATGAAGGTGTCGAAACGGGTGATGCAGCCATCCACCACTTCCACCCATTTCGAGTGGCTGCCCGGCAAGCCGATCAACAGATCACTGCCCATCTCGACAGGGAGATTCTGCAGAACACCCAGCACCTGGGTCTCTTCGCCGCGCATCACGTTCGGCAGACGCGAACGCTGAATCACGCCCGGCACGATATGCACTCGCGTGCCGCGAAGACTGACAACTGTTTGTAGGGAATTTCCGAGATTGGCGACGTCCGCCGGCGTGTCGCAGTAGGCAGCTTCGCGCCAGCCTTGCGCGCTGCCGACCATGCCGCAGGCGATCACCGGCAGATCCGGCTGCGCCTCGAGCCAGTCGCCACACGCCTCATCGAAGGCCAGTTCAAAACCGTCGGCACATTCGCGACCGTTGATGACTCGCGGGGTCTTCGGCAGTTGCATGATCCCGGACGACAGCGAGCGCTGTTCCAGCACCACACCGCCCGCCGCGAGTTTGTAAGCACGTAATGAGGTCGTCCCCCAATCGAGCGCGATCAATTGCGCCTGCATCGCTTCACCTGTTTTGTTTTTGGCAGTGAGTGCGATGGACTATAGACCTCCCAGCATGAGAATCTCAATATGTAATTTCGCATCCCATATTATGGGGTTAATAGGCGTGAAAAAATTCCTGCTGCGATCCCCCAAAATGCCTGCCTACAATGATGAAAGACAAGCGTTTGGTAGGCTATTGAGCAGGTCCAGATTTCAGTAAATCCGCGCTAGGAATATGCATGATCTTGGAGAAGTAAGTCTTATAGGTAGTGGAGTGCACTCTAAACACGCACGAAATAGAGTCTCTGGCACTCAAAAACGGAGCCAATGTTTCGCCCTTGAGACGTCTTTCTTCACCCTTACCATCCACCGACTCGTCAAAAATAACATCTGCCCGATAGAGCAGCGAATCAGCGGAAAGTCTTTCTACAAACCCAAACCCGGATTGTTTTATTTGATGCGACTGAGAAAAATCCAAATCATCTGTTAATGAACAGATAAGCCCCTGCCCAATAGACGATTTAAATAAGCCAAGAAGCTCTACATCCGAAGAAAAGTAAACTTGATAAATCCCAGTACTGCGAAGCCGCTCAGTCTTTGTGTATTCCAGATTAGCGACAGGCCGACCATGATTCAAGGAACAGGCAGAGGTTATTAATATCAACACCAACAGACTTAGCACTCTCACAAGACGTTACCCCTTGGTTCGCTTCAAAATAGATTCCCTTAAAATCTGACGAGCAGACTTTCCACCGGGCAACGCCCGAGCGAACATGAAATTGGCATCTGCGTGATTGATATCAAGGCGCCCCATAACATTCGGCCCCTCGGTAACTTCCCATTGTTCGCCAAAGTCTGCCACGAGGTCTGATACGTTCCAATCGACGGCCGCCGCCCTGATACTCACCCAAAACTCCGCTTTAGGCTTTGGAATTTGCCTGTATATTTTCGAAATACCGTACACAATTTTGCCGTGGCCTACAGGATCTAAAGTAATCAACATTTTCACTTTAAACCCACGATCGGTCAAAACAGCCGAGAGATGAGCGCCATTCCAGCCACCCAAGCTATGACCGATAATATAAACAGCCGTATTACAATTCGAAATCTTCCCGATTACATTCCTATCCAAATCCTCTTCACTCATAAACGCGTTATAGCCAAGAGGCAATGTAGTACAAAACTCCTTAATCTCAAGTGCTTCAATATCCGCATCGACCATTTTGCGAACATAATCAACATTGTGGTTCGGGCCATCAACATAATACCTTTCCTGATCCCCAGCACCGCCAACAAGAAAAACCATTACATCTCGCAGTGCTACCGCCACTTGCTTGACCGAATGATCGGTTTTACAAGTAAGTGTATGGGTCAGGGGTTCTTTCTTTGCCAATGGCGCCGCGGGTGCATCTGCGGTAGCAATTCCATCTGCCATGTTCGTCACTCCACAAACAATTTAATAGTTTCAGCCAAGTGCGAACTGACGGTATGGGTAAACCCGAAAGCATCTGTTATACCTGGCTCCTCACTGCCGTCACCACGCTGAATGGTATATGGGTGGTACGGCACAGGCTCTCCATCTGCATCATTTACAACTTGCAACCTGTCAGTGAAATGCACCGGCATCGGCAACAACCCACTAAACGCCGCCCCTCCGCCGCTCTGTCCAATAATCACCGTACCCGAGCCACCGATCACGACATTGCCGTGCCCTCCGGTGCTATCAAGGGTTGCGGCGTTGAGGCCGTTGATGAACACGGTGCCGGAGACGGCGCCGGTGATTGGGCTGCCACACGCTGATTTATCGGTCATGCGCGCGGCGGCGAGGCCGTCGAAGAAGACGTTGGGCGAGCCAGAGACAATCGGGTTGGTGCCATGGCCTGGCAGTGGGCAGGCGGTTGGGTCGGTGACGCGTGCAGCAGGTTTACCACTCAATTCAAAGCTCCTTGCTTCAGAGGTTCCGGGGGCGGCTGATAGATATCGATATCGATGTCGGTCGCGGCGAAGCGCCAGCGATTGGCGCCGGGGTTGAACAGTGCGTGGCGATACTCACGACTGTTCGGGTATGGGGTGGTTTGCACTTGTTGCCAGAATTCGTCGGCATCGCATGCCAGATCGACGGGCGGGGCATCGTCGAGTTGGTCATCGCCGGTCACTCGTTGACCCAGCGAAGGCTCCACGGGCGTGGAGAGTTTTTGCCTGGGGCATTGCAGGTGTCTTCCGTGAGCGCGCAAAAATGCGCGCGTAGAATGCCGGACTAGAGCCTTGCCGACAATCGAATTAACACTAGATTGCCATCATCGTTCATTGGCCCTCGGCGAACTCGCGCAGCACCTTGCCGTCCATGCGATAGCGCACCCATTCTTCCTGCGGTTGCGCGCCGAGGGATTTGTAGAATTCGATGGCCGGGGTGTTCCAGTCGAGCACGCTCCATTCGAAGCGTCCGCAGTCGTTGGCGCAGGCGATTTTCGCCAGTTGCCGCAACAGGGTTTTGCCCGCGCCGCCGCCGCGTTGTTCGGGGGTGATGTAGAGGTCTTCAAGGTACAGGCAGTTGCTGCCGAGCCAGGTCGAATAGCTGAAGAAGAACACCGCGAAACCGATGGGCAGGCCGTCGCGCAGACAGATCAGGCCATGGGCGGTCGCGCCTTCGCCGAACAGGCTGCGCTCGATGTCGGCAACGCTGGCGATGACTTCGTGGCGCGCCTTTTCGAAATCCGCGAGTTCAGTGATGAAGGCGAGGATTTGTGGTGCATCGCTGGGAGTCGCCGGGCGGATCTCGATCGTCATGGACGGGCCTTGTCGGGGGAGGAAAACGTCATAGTAAAACGCGTTGAAGCGCTCGTCATATGGCAACAACGCAATATCCTGCTCGATGTTGCAAAACACTGCAGTTCCCACAGGTTCTGCATTCGTCTAAAAGGATGTTTATGAATAACTACACGTTCGCACCATTGCCAGCGCTCGCTGCAGAACTGCTGCCCCATGCTTTGGAGCCCTCGGACGACGGCGCGCACGACCTCGCACACCTGCAACGTGTCTGGCACAACGTGCGTACTTTGCAAACCGAAGAAGGCGGCGATCTGGAAGTGCTACTGGCCGCCGTGCTGCTCCACGATTGCGTAGCCGTCGAAAAGAATTCGCCACTGCGCTCGCAAGCTTCACGTCTGGCAGCGGAAAAAGCATCGGCGGTGCTGGCGGAGTTGAATTGGGCCGAAGCTAAAATCGATGCCGTCACCCACGCTATCGAAGCCCATAGTTTTTCCGCCAACATCACCCCGCTCACCCTCGAAGCGAAACTCGTCCAGGACGCCGACCGTCTCGATTCCCTCGGCATGCTCGGCGTCGCTCGCACGTTTTATGTCGCCGGACGCATGGGGGCAGCGTTGTACGACCCGCAAGATCCCGAAGCGAAACAACGCGACTACAACGACACGCGGTTTTGCCTCGATCATTTCCAGACCAAACTGCTGCACCTCGCCGACGGATTCCAGACCGCCGCCGGCCAGCGTCTGGCGCAGATCCGTCATCAGCGCCTGAAGGGTTTCATGGAGCAGTTCAAGGAGGAAATCGGCATCGTCTGAAGCATTACTCCGGCTAGCGGCGATCCTGAGATCAACAACCTCAGACCTAAGCCACCGGCCTGACGTGTTAAACAGATAACGCTGAATTTTCCCGGTCAAGGAACCGCGTCATGTCCCAAGCAACACCCCCAGTGTCGGGCAAGCTGTTCGGCTTGCTATGCCTCGCCAGTTATTTGCTGTCGCTGTCCTACGGCTCAACGTTTTTGCTGTCGCTGTTGATCGGTTCTCGCGGTGGCAATGAACACGATGCGGGCAGCGTGATTTCTGCGGCGATGCTCAGTACGTTTGTGGCGGTGCTGGTGTCCGGGCATTTGTCGGATCTGCTGGGGGCGGCACGTTCGATTGCCTTGTTTGGTCTGTTGCTTGTTGCGGCGAGCCTGGGCTTTGCGATGACGCCGGGGTTTGGTCATCTCTTGATGTTTTTCGGCTTGTTGCTGGGCCTGGGCTGGGGTGTGTTTTACACCTTGGGGCCGATTATTGTGGCGAGTCTGGTGAGCCCGGCGCAGCGGGCGAAGTACTTTGCCTTGCTGTCCGGCAGCATGATGACCGGAATTGGCAGCGGCCCACTGCTCGGGCGTGCGGCCACTGCTCTGAATTTGCCGGTGAACTCGGCGTTTTATCTGGCAGCGTTGGCGAGCCTGATTGGCGTGTTGTTGTTCTGGCGGCTCGGCTCGCGATTGAAAAGCACCCAAGCCCCGACAGCCGCAAGCATTACCTGGCCAGCAACGATACAGGTGCTCGGTTCCCGCGCAGTATTTGCGATCATCATGGTCGGCCTCGGTGGCTGCGTATTCGACGGTCTATCGAGTTTCCAGACCAGTTACGCCGCCGCCCATTCGCTGGATTATTCGCTGTTCTTTCTCGGTTTCATGAGCGCGGCGATCAGCAGCCGCCTGTTGATCGCCGGGTTTGTGGTCAAACGTGATCCGTTGCGGGCGTCGTGCCTGTTGTCGGGGTTGATGCTCGGCTCGATTGTGCTGTTCGCCTTCGGCGTGCACAGCGCTTTCAGCTATCTGTTGGCGGCGGTCATGCTCGGTGTCGGATACGGCCTGACCTATTCGGTGATCAACGGTTTGGCGGCCAACGAAGCGCCCGTCGGTACCACTTCACAGGCCTTGTTGCTGTTCAGCCTTGCGTACTTTATCGGCGTGTTCGGCTTTCCGCTGCTGGCCGGAAAAATCATTGTCGAACACGGCATGGCGACGCTGCTGTACACCGTGTTGGCGGTGGCGCTGATGAACTGGCTGATCACCATTGGCCGTTTGCTCTGGCGACGACTTAACGTCAAAGCCGCTCCAGCGATCTAGACCGTTCGTCGTTCATCAGGCACCAATCGACTACGAGGGCAGACCAACCAAGGGTAAGGATTCCAATCACTGGAGAAGCCCTATGATCCCGTCAAGGTTGACTGCTTTCGTATTCAGCGCCCTGCTCTGCCCCGCGGTGTTCGCCGCCTCAACCACAGCAGCAGGCACCGGCCCTACCGATCCGACGCCCCCGCGAGCCCCCGTCATCAACAGCGCTCCCGGCATTAACACTGATGGCTCTGGCGTGCCATTGATCAACCAGCCACCCGCCACGGGCACTGACCCGCGCACGCAAGGCAGTGACCCCGGTCGCCAGGGCGGCATGAACACCCCCGACGCCCCCGCCACGCCAGACAACGCAGGGCCGGGCATCGGCTCAAAAACCACCACGGGTGGCTCCGGTTCCGAAGGATCCGGGCAGTAGTTCGCCGACGCGAGCGTCCTATTCAATTCCATGAAGAGGTAACCATGAACGTCGATAAAAACCTGGAAAAAGAAGTCCTCACCCGCCTGCTGCACGCCCACCCGAGTGGTCTGGGCAAGGAGGTGCTGGACAATTACCGGGGCGAAAAAGTCGTGGCCAGCGCCCTCGCCTCCTTGCAGGATCGCGGTTTGATTCACCATGGTCATGTGACCTGTAACGAGGCTGGCGAACACTCGTTGAACCTGCCGATCAAGCTAAGCGCTGCCGGGGTTGAAGCGGCGCGCAAACTGGATCTGCAGTAGTCCTGCGGGCGCTCGCTGACGATGCGGCGAGCGCCCGATTCAGATTTATGTCGGGGCTGATGGCCTCATCGCTGGCAAGTCGAATCGTCGCACCGCAGCTCCCACAGGGATCGAAGGTGTTCGCAGATGAAGTGTCCACCACAAAAACTGTGGGAGCTGGCTTGCCAGCGATGGCGGTAGATCAGTCGCCGCAAGTCTCACGGATAAGCGCATCCACTTGCGCAGTACCCGGCGCTGTCGCCGGCCCCCTCCGCGTCACCGCCAATGCCGCCGCCGCATTCGCCCGCCGCGCCGCTTCGTGCGCAGTCAAACCCTGCGCCAATCCCGCAACAAACACCCCGGCATGCGCATCTCCGGCACCATTGCTGTCGACTGCTTTCACAGCAAACCCCGGCACATGCTGACGCTCATCATGCTGAAGAATCCAGCAACCCTGCGGGCCATCGCGCACCACCATCAACACGTCTTGCGGCAGATGCTCAGCCAAACGATCGAGCGCAATTCCGATGTCCTCAGCACCGGTAAAACGCAACGCCTCGACACTGTTGCTGGTCCACACATCAATGCGCGGCAGCAGCGCCTGCATCAGCGGTGAATCCGGCGATTCCACTAACGGGCCCGGATCGAACACCACGTGGATCGTGGCTGGCAATGCCAACGTCCAGTCAAGCAAAGCCTGCGCTTTACCCTCGTGCAGCAGGCTGTAACCACTGAGATAAACGTAGTCCCCGGCCTCAAAAGCCACGCTGTTCAAATCATCGACGGTCACCTCGCCTTCGGCGCCGATGTAAGAAATGAAACTGCGCTCGGCCGACGCATCGGTCAGCGCCACACACAAACCGGTATCGCGCTCTGCGGGCTGGCTGATGCCGATGAGAATCCCCTCGGCATGCATCGCCTGGCGCGCCAGATCGCCGAAACGCCCGGTGCCATGGCGACCGAGATAGACCACCGGCAAGCCATTGCGCACCGCCGCCGCCATCACGTTGAAACCGCCGCCGGCCGCAAAATCGGCGGACTGCGCCAGTACGTCGCCGCCGATCTGCGGCAGTTTATCCACGGCCATGACCAGATCGATGATGACCTGGCCGGTGTGCAACATCTTAGGCATGAGCATTCTCGACTGGCGCGGCGCGGCGATCTTTGGCCCCGCCGAGGACGAAATAAATGCCGCCGGCGACCACAAACGTCACGATCCAGCCGAGGCCGTTGTGGCCCAGCCACGAGTCGGACAGGAAGCCCTTGAACCAGACATTCTCAGCGGTGGTGCCGATGGTGGTAAAGCTGAAGCCAAGCACAATGGCAATCGCCCACGCGCCGAACGCGCGCCACTCGATGCCGCCGCTGTACCAATAGGCGCTGCTCGGGCTGACGTCGAGCAGGTCTTGCGGGCTGTAGTAATGACGATGGATCAAGTCGACCACGAAGATCCCGACCCACGCCGTAATCGGCACCGCCAGCAAGGAAATGAAGGTGATGAACGGGCCGTAGAAGCTGTCGGCGATCAGCATGAAATAGATCGAACCGGCGAAGATCGCGACGATGTCGACCACCACCGCGTAGACGCGCTTGACCTTCAGGCCAAGGGTCAGCGTGGTCAAACCGGCGGAGTACACCGACAGATTATTTGACAGCAGCAGACCACCGAACGCAGTGATCAGGTACGGCACGGCCATCCACGTCGGCAGCATGTCGCGGATCGCCACGATCGGGTCAGTTGCCGAGGCGAGATCATTGTTACCCACTGACAACAGGCCGCCGAGGGTGATCAGCAGCACCAGCGGAATGCCCGCGCCGAACGCGGCGGAAGCCACCAAGCGCGCGGCTTTGACGCTGCGATGCTGATAGCGCGACATGTCGGCGCCCGCGTTGGCCCAACCAATGCCGGTGCCGGCCGCCATGGTGCCGATGCCGATGATCATTGCGCTGACCGGCGCCGGTGTGGCGTTGAACACCGCACTCCAGTCGATGGTGGCGCAAAGGAAGCCGCCGACCAGAATGTTCAGCGCGCCGAACACATAAGTCGCCCACTTCTGGATCACTAGCAGGGTCGCATGGCCGAGGCCGGAGACCGACAAGGTCAGCAACACGAAAATCGCGATGAAGAGCAGCGTCAGCACGGGTGCGCTTTTCGCTTCAACCGGTGAGCCGAACAAGATCGAGCACAGCGACAGCAGCACGAACGCAGCGGTAGTCGTGTTGACGGTTTCCCAGCCCAGACGCGACATCAGCGAGACCAGCGTCGGGCCGATATTGCCGCGCACGCCGAAGATCGCCCGCGACAAGGTCAGACTCGGCGCGCGGCCACGGCGGCCGGCAATCGAGATGATTCCGACCACCGCAAACGAACCGGCAGCGCCAATGATCGCGACGATGATCGCCTGCCAGATCGCCAGGCCACGAAACGCCACCAGCGTGGCGCCCAGCGGCAGGCCGAGAATGGAAATATTGGCGGCGAACCAGACCCAGAACAGTTGCAGCGGATGACCGTTGCACTCGGCTTCCGGCACCGGCTCGATGCCACGGGTTTCCAGTTGCCCGGCGCTTTGCCCGGCGTTCGATGAACTCATGAAAATGCTCCTGTTTGCCTTTTTTGTGGTTGTGGCAATGATGCGAAACTACAAGACATTCCGGCCGTTCCTGGCCTGTCTTTGCGATCCATTGCGGGTTAATGATTCAAAACGGCGGCGCGCCATTCGCGAGCAAGCTCGCTCCCACAGGGTTATGTGAATGTCACAAATCCATTGTGGGAGCGAGCTTGCTCGCGAAAGCGTCGGTCCAGTCAGCGCAAGGCCATCAAACCCTGCACCAACGGCTCAAGCTCCAAATGATTGACGGCTTTCACCGTCGCGATCATCGGCACCGGCCAACACTCAAGACCCAGGCAGGCCCCAAGCATCGCCCCGAGAATCGCGGCGATGGTATCGGTGTCGCCACCCAGACTCGCCGCCATGCACAACGCATCAAACGCGCTCATCTCACCAATGGCCACTTGCTGCGCCAGGGCAAACGAGACCACCACCGACTCCTGCGACGCCACCGAGGTGCCGATCACGTCATAGAGCAGATCGGCCAACAACGCTTTGTCGCTGTCGACGCTGATGCTGCGTGCCCAACTGATGCGCGAAGCGATGCGCCCACCGGCCACCCAGTGACCGTGTTCTTGCGCTTGTAGCGCGATTTGTTGGCCGAGGTTCAGCGCCTCGCCCAGATCCATGCCATTGATCCCGGCCGAGACCACCGCCGCCACCGCCGCCGCGCTGGAAATCCCCAGCGTGGTGTTGTGCGTGACCTGACAGGCCTGCACCACCGCCGCGATAAACCGCTGCGGATCACTGACGTCTGCCGCGATCCCCACCGGCGTGATGCGCATCGCCGCGCCATTGGTCGTGCCGTAGCGGCCGGCCTCTTCCGGCGAGTGGCCGGCGAGGATCATTTCGATGGCGCGCTTGGTCGACGGGCCCAGCAGGTCCTGCGAGCCTTTGGCCTGCATCTGCGCTTCCCACTCGATCAGCCGCTGCGCAAGGATGGCCGGTTCGATATGACCCTTGCCTTCGACCAGCAATTCGCCAACCAGAATCGCCTGTTCGGTGTCGTCGGTGATTGAGCCCTTGGGCATGTTCGCAGCGATCGGTTGCAAGGGGCCTGCGTCTTGCAGATCGGTGATCTGGCCGAACCGCGTCTTGATCGTCTCGCGGTTCAGCGATTGCGTTGGCATGCCCAGCGCATCACCGAGGGCCAGGCCATAAAACGCGCCGAGAGCACGGTTGACCGGGGTCATTTCGATTCTCCAAATTGCAGGTGCAAACGGAAATGCACCGGGTCGAGCAGGCTTTCGACCTGCTCCATGAAACGGTTTTGGCGGTCGTAGGTGGTGCGCAGGGCTTTGAGGAAAACCGTGCCTTGCGGGCGGCCGAGCAGTTCGGCGTCTTCGGCATTCAAGGGTTCGGCGCCGATCCACTGATCGCCGCGCTCGCCGATGTAGCCGTAGGCGGCCAGTGTGATGGTCAGGGAATCGTCGATCAAGCCGACACGCGGCAGGCTTTCCAGGCCTCCGTTGGCGGGCATCAGAGAACGTTCGAGGGACACCAGCGTGCCGTCGTTCGAGCGGCGGCGACGCTCGAGCAGGATGAATTGATCGGAACCGAACACGGCCGACAGATCAGTTCGGGTCACGGCTTCGAGGCGCAAGACTTCGGTGTTGATCAACGCGCCCGTGTCCGCCAGCGCCTGCGCCCAGCCGCTGCGCTGGTCGAGCGCCACACCGTCAAACGTGACGATGGAACCGACCCCGCTTTGCGTGGCGATGTATTTACGCCGCTTCAGTTCCGCCAGCGCTTCGCGCAACGTGCCACGGCTGACTTGGAATTCTTGAGCCAACTGGTGCTCGCCGGGCAACAGAAAGCCGTCCTCCATGAGGCCACTTTCGATGCGTCGGACGAGCTCGTCGACCACCCGTTGTTTCTTGTCAAATCGTACCTGTCTAATCATGTACAAAGTGATAACCGAAACGGATGCGGACGGGCAAGGGATTTTTAGTTGAGCAGACGGAAGGCGGGAAGATCAAAAGCACCCTCACCCTAGCCCTCTCCCGGAGGGAGAGGGGACTGAACGGGGGATGCTTTAGAATTACACCGACCTGAAATAGCATTGCCGAATCTACAATCGATAAGATTTTTCAGGTCGATGCAGGATGCTTTACCGAATCCATAATCAACTCGGTATTTCAGGTCGATGTTTGACGCGAGACACTGCGGTCGGCCCCCTCTCCCTCTGGGAGAGGGATGGGCGGGCGGCGTTCCGATGAGGGTAGCCATTGACCTAGCGTTGTTTCAGGCGATCAATAACCACGGCCAACAGCAGAATCGATCCGCGAATCACGTACTGATAAAACGTATCAATGTTCTTCAGGTTCATCGCATTCTCAATGATCGCCAAAATCAGCACCCCGGCAATCACATGCCGAATCATGCCGATCCCGCCGCTCAGCGACACCCCGCCCAGCACGCACGCCGAAATCACCGTCAGCTCGAAACCCTGACCGATCATCGGCTGCCCAGAGGTCATGCGCGACGCCAGAATCACCCCGGCCAGCGCGCCGATCAAACCATGCACGGCGAAGATGATGATCTTGGTCCGATCAACATTCACCCCCGCCAGCAACGCCGCTTCCTGGTTGCCACCTATGGCCATGGTGTTGCGCCCGTAGGTGGTGTAATTCAGCAGCCAGCCGAAAAACAGGAAGCAGACGATGGTGATCAGGATCGGCACCGGCACGCCGAACAACTGGCCGTTGCCGAACACGAAGAACGATTCCTGCGACACGCCCACCGCTTTACCGTTGGCAAAAATGTAGGCCAGGCCACGGACAATCTGCATGGTCGCCAGCGTCGTGATCAACGCATTGACGCGCAATTTGGCAATCACAATCCCGTTGATCAGCCCGACGATCAGGCCCATCAAAAGCGCGGCACTGACGCCGAGGAACACGCTGTCGGTGTCGCGCATCACCACCGCCGCAACCACGCCAGCGCAGGCGATAACAGAGCCCACCGACAAGTCGAAATGCCCCGACGCCAGGCAATACAACATGGTGCAAGCGGCAATCCCGGTGGTGGAAATCGCCAGGCCCAATCCGCGCATGTTCAGCGGCGAAAGGAAGTTGTCGATCAGCAAGGTGCAGGCGACAAAAATGCCCACGGCCGCCAGCAGCATGACCCAGTCATCGAGGAAGCGGCGCATGTCCAAGGGTTTGCGCTCTTTGGGCAGGGTTTCGTTTTGGGTTGTCATCATAGTCACCTCTCAGTTCGCCACGCCGTCAGCGCGGTGGCGCGGCAAAGCCAGTTGCAGCAGGTTGGATTCGTTGGCCTGGTCGCGGCTGATTTCGCCGCGCAGGGCGCCTTCGCACAGCACCAGGATGCGATCGGAAATGCCCATCACTTCCATCAGGTCGCTCGACACCACAATCACCGAAATACCGTCAGCGGCGAGGTTATGGATGATCTGGTAAATCTCGGCTTTGGCGCCGATGTCGATGCCACGGGTCGGTTCGTCGAGCAGCAGGACTTTCATCGGCATCGACAGCCAGCGACCGAGAATGGCTTTCTGCTGATTACCGCCGGAGAGGAATTTGATCTGCTGGCCGGCGTGGGGCGTTTTGACTTTCAGCGCCTTGATCTGTTTGTCGGCGTTGTCCTTCTCCCACAGGCCGCGAATCAGGCAGCCAAGACCCGAATGCGCACCGCGTGCGCTGATATTGATGTTCTCGGCGACGCTGGCCAGCGGAATGATCCCTTCCTTCTTGCGATCCTCGGGGCACAGCAGAATCCCGGCGGCAATTGCATCGCGCGGTGAGCGCAGTTTCAGTTCATGGCCACGCAGTTCAAGGCGTCCGGCGGTTTTGCGCTCCAGGCCACTGAGCAAACGAAACAACTCGGTGCGCCCTGCGCCGACCAATCCGAACAAGCCAAGAATCTCGCCTTTGTGCGCCTCGAAACTGATTGGCTCACGCAGACCCGGGCCGAGCAGACCGTCGACTTTCAGTGCCACCGCGCCGCGTGGGCGGTGGCGGTAATCGTAGATATCCTGAATGTCGCGACCGACCATGCAGGTCACCAGTTGATCGTGGGTCAACTGGCTCATGTCCTCGAAGGTGCGCACGTAGCGGCCGTCCTTGAAGACCGTCACGGCGTCGCAGATACGGAACACCTCTTCCATGCGATGGGACACGTAAAGCACGACTTTGCCCTCGTCGCGCAGGCGCCCGATGATTGCCATCAAACGGTCGATCTCGCGCGCCGAAAGGCTGCTGGTCGGTTCGTCGAAGGCGATCACATGGGCGCCACGCGACAGCGCCTTGGCGATTTCCACCAGTTGCCGTTGGCCCAGCGACAAACGCCCGACCTTGGTCTGCGGGTCGATTTCATCCGCCAGGCCTTTGAGGCAATTCAGCGCCTGCTGACGCAGCGTGCCGCGATTGATCAAACCGAAACTGGCCGGCAGATGGCCGAGGAACAGGTTCTCGGCGACGGTCATTTCCGGCACCAGATGCAGCTCCTGGTGAATCACCGCCACGCCGCTGCCGATGCTGTCGGCGGTCGACTTGAACGCCATCGTCTGCTCGCCGATCTGCAACTCGCCGCTGCTCGGAATGTAAGCGCCGCCGAGGATTTTCAGCAGGGTCGATTTGCCAGCGCCGTTCTCGCCCATCAAGGCGTGAACCTGGCCGGGATGGGCGACGAAGCTGATGCCGTCCAGCGCTTTCACGCCGGGAAAGGTTTTGCCGATCCCGTTGAAGCGCAAGCTGCCGCCGGCGCTGTGTTCTTGTCTTTGTACTTGCGCGTGCATTTAAGCCACCTCTTCACACCGTTCAAACGGCCCGGTTGCCCGGGCCATCGCTACGTCAGTTCCACAAGCCGATTTTTTCCAGCTCTTGCTTGAAGTTCTCGCGGGTGATCAGGGTGACGTCGTCCATAGCCGTATATTTCGGCGGCTCTTTGCCGGTGGTGACCCACTCGTACATCATCTCGGCGGTCTTGTAGCCTTCGATGTGCGGGCTCGGCAGCATCGAACCGAAGAAGCCGCTGTTAGGCTTTTTCAGCTCGCCGATGGCGTCGGTGCCGTTGATGCCGATGCCGATCACGTTGGCCGCGGCAAACCCGGCGGCTTCGGTAGCGCGGACGCCACCGAGCACGGTGTTGTCGTTCATGCCGCCGATGATCAGGTTCTTCGCCGCGCTCGGCAGTTTCACCAACGCCGAGTTAGTGGCGTCCATGCTGCCTGGCACATCGAGGGTTTTCAGCGCCGCGAACAGAATGTGATCCTTCGGCATGCCGGCTTCTTCAAGTGCTTTCACCGAGCCGTCGGTGCGCTTCTTGCCGGTGTCGAGTTCGTTGTAGGTGTTGACCACCGCGTAGGTGTCTTTCCAGTCCCAGTTGCGCTTTTTCGCTTCGGCAGCCATGGCGGCGCCCTGCTTCTGGCCGACCTCAAACGCGGCCATGCCGAGGTACGGCACGTCCTCCATGAACTTGCCGTTGGCGTCGACAAAACGGTCGTCCACGGCAATCACTTTTAGGTCATTGAGTTTGGCTTTGGCCATGATCGCCGGGCCGAGCGACACGTCCGGCGGGCAGATGACGAAGCCCTTGGCACCGTTGGCGGCCAGGCTATCGATGGCCGACAAGGTTTTTTCGCCATCGGGCACGGCGATCTTGATCAGTTCAAACCCCCTGTCCTTGGCGGCTTTCTCGGCGAAAGCCCACTCGGTCTGGAACCACGGCTCCTCGGCCTGCTTGACCAGGAAACCGATCTTCACAGCATCGGCGGCGAGCAGCGAACTGCTCAGGCTGAACGCGGTGACCGCCAACGCGGCACTGCACAGGGTACGAATCCCGAAACGACGTTTCATAAGCTGACTCCTTGTTATTTTTTTTGAGCAATATTTGAAAAGCGTTAAAGCAAGGTCCTGCAAAGCCTGTTGAAAATAGTCATATCGTATGATGATTGGATTTCAGACGGATTTCTCCGCTCGAAATCCAAATCAATCAGTCGTGGTACATCACCGAGCGACCACCATCGATGGTGATGCACGACGCATTGATGAACGGCGCTTCATCGCTGGCGAGGAACACCGCCGTCATCGCCACTTCAAGCGGCTGACCAATGCGTTTGGGCGGATGCAGATCGCGGGCGCGCTGGCGCTCGGCATGCGGGTCGGCGAAGCCATTCCAGTAATCGACGTTCAGTTGCGTTTCGACATAGCCCGGAGCGATGGCGTTGACGCGGATGCCTTTCGCTGCGTACTCGATACCGAGTGCGCGGGTCAGCCCGAGCAGACCGTGTTTAGCCACCGGGTACGGGAAACAGCCGGGAATAATGTGCGAGGAATGAGTCGAGGCGATGTTAATGATGCTGCCGATGCCCTGCTCGATCATCTGCGGCAATACCGCTTTGCAGCCGTACCACGCGCCGTCGAGGTCGATGGCGAAGCAGCGACGCCAGTCTTCTTCGGTCATCGCCAACGGATCGCGGAACACGTTGACCCCGGCGCAGTTGACCAGCACGTCGATGCGACCGTGCAGTTCAACGGCGCGTTTGGCCATGGCGTGCAGATCATCCTGGCTCGACACATCAGCCTTGATCGCCTGGACGTCAAAGCCTTGCTCGCGCCAATGGGCGGCAACCTGCTCGACTTTTTCGGCCTGGATGTCACTGATCAGCAGCTTGGCTTGCTGCGACGCGAAGGCTGCGACGATGGCTTCACCGATGCCCTGAGCGGCGCCAGTGAGCAGCACGACTTTGTTTTTCAGACGCTCGCCCTTCGGCGGTGCGGGCACCGGCGGCAGGGAAAGAGGTTCAGCCATGGCTCAGGACTCCTGTTCGCAAGCGCAAAAAAACCGGGCATCTGACGATGTCCGGTCTGGAAAGCGTTTAGAACTGAACAGGCAGGCACCGCTGACGGTATTGGACCGTTGCGTGGCACGGACTCCGCGTGGGAGTGCGATGGAAATTCGCTGCATCACTTCACCTGTTTTGTTCTTTTTAAGTGTGAGTGCGTGTTACTGCTGGAGCCGACTATAAACCCGACCGACAAATAATCTCAATATATAATTTTTCATCCCATATTTTGGGATCTAATCAGCAAAACGCGTACAGAGCTTTCCTGCAACATCAACGCGCATCGACAGCACCGCGCCATCCAGAGGATGGTTGTGCGGGCTCTTGGCGCTGGTGATGTAGAGGGTTTTCAGGTCTTCGCCGCCGAACACGCAACTGGTCGGGCGACTGATCGGCAGATCGATCTTGCGATCGACCTTGCCTTCCGGCGTCAGTCGCAGAAGACAGCTGCCATCCCAACGGGCGTTCCACACATAGCCTTCGACATCCATCGCCGAACCGTCCGGTCCGCCCTGCTGGTCGGGGCCGTACCAGATATTTGCGGCGTCGAGGTTGCCGTCGGCATGAATGAAATAGCGATAGAGCGTGCTGTCGAGGCTGTCACCGAACAGCAGCGTGGTGCCGTCGTCGCTCCACAGCAGCGTGTTGGGAATCCCCAGATTAAGTAGCAATGGCGTAACGCGTTTATCCGGATCGATGCGGAACAGGCCACCGGAGCGACGGACGATCGGCAGATCTTCACCCTGCTCGCCGATGTTGTTTTGCATGGTGCTGAGCCAGAGTCGGCCTTGCCCATCGCAGCGGGCTTCGTTGGGACGATTGCCGGGTTGCGGGTCGGCGACGCAGAACAGGGTCAGGCGCGGTTCAAGCCCCGGGGAATCGAGGTCGAGGCGATAGACGCCACTGCTCAACGTGACCAACGCATCGCCGCTGGCGCAGGGTATGAACGCGGAAACGTGCTCGGGCATTTGCCAGATCTGCACGTTTTGGCCAATCAGCCGCAGGGCTTGTTGGCCAGCGATATCAACCCAGTACAGCGCCTGAGTCGGCGCATCCCAGAACGGGCCTTCACCGAGTTGGGCGCGGTGTTGGGTCAGTGCGGTCCACGTCATATCAACTCCTATTTTGTTGGTATCAGTGTGGGAGCGAGCTTGCTCGCGAAAGCGGTGTATCAGTCGACGTTGATGTATCTGACATGACGCCTTCGCGAGCAAGCTCGCTCCCACACGGTAATCCGTGACCGTCAGCTGGCTTTTTTGTCGGCCATGACTTTCGGGTAAAACCGTTTGATCGCCAGGTCCGCGTTGTCGATCAGGGTCATGCAGGCCCACACACCGCGCGCAGAATCGCGGGCGGCGATGGCGTCGGCCATGTCTTTGTGGATCGGTAGGGTGCGGCGCAGTTCAGCCGGGTCAGCTGCCGAGACTTCGAACGAGACGGCCAGCAACGCGCCTAGCGCCGGGACCATTTGTTCAATGAACTGATTATGGCTGGCAGCAAGAATGCATTCGTGGAAGGCCTGATCGGCACGATTGTAATCGCCGCCGCTGTCTACGGCGCGCTCAAGGGCGTTGTAGGCCAGCTGCACAGCGTCGATCTGCTCCACCGTCGCCCGCTCGCAGGCCCAGCGCACGGCCATGGGTTCAATGGTGCGGCGCAGGTCGAGCAAGTCGTCGACGAAGTTTTCCGGCAGACCGTTGCGCGACAGCCAGCCAACGACCTGCGGATCGAACAGGTTCCAGCGGCGCACCGGCAACACGCGAGTGCCAACCTTCGGCCCGACTTCAAGCAGACCTTTGGCGACGAGGGTTTTGATCGCTTCGCGGATGACGGTGCGACTGACGCCGAGCTGCTCGCCCAGATCCGCCTCGACTTTGATGGTCTGCCCCGGTTTTACCTGGCCAGCCGCAATCCAGCTGCCCAGCCAGTCAACCGTTGATGCATGAAAGCTGCTGGACATGAACACCTCAAAGCGGATCGCGATGGGTGATCAAGCTAATGATCATATGATTGGGTGTCAAATCAGATTTTGTGGTTACGCAAAAACAATGTGGGAGCGAGTTTGCTCGCGAATGCGCCGGGTCAGTCAATGTTTTGGTCGACTGATACACCGCTTTCGCGAGCAAGCTCGCTCCCACAGGGATTTGTGTCAGGGTTCGAGGCCGATGCGGAAGAACTCGCCGCCACTCCACACACCGAGCCAGCTCTGCCCATCGATTTCGCGGCTGACCGCCATCTCAACGAGTTGGTAGAACAGATTGCGATGAATCAGCGCTTCAAGGTTGGTGCGTACATGTATGTAAGGGGCAGGCTCTTGCGTCGTCGGATCGATCTCAACTCGAATCGGATGCTCGGGCCCTGCCTCGGCGGTTTCGTCGACATTGGTGGTAAAGCGCAGCACTTGCGCCTCACCCTCGCCTTCAACCTCCACGGCAATCGCCACAAACGGCGCATCGTCGACCTTGATCCCGACCTTCTCCACCGGCGTGATCAGGAAATAATCATCACCGTCGCGGCGGATGATCGTGGAGAACAGCTTGACCATCGGCTTGCGCCCGATCGGCGTGCCCAGGTAATACCAGGTGCCGTCCCGGGCGATGCGCATGTCGATGTCGCCGCAGAAGTCTGGGTTCCACAAGTGCACCGGCGGCAGGCCTTTGGTTTTGGGGATTTGTCCCAACAGGTCATTGGCTTTTTGCGGGCCACTCATGGCGTACTCCTTGAAATTACTGGTTGCCGATCCCCAACAGGCTGCGCGCGTACTGCGCCAGCGGCGGGCCGATCAGGTCTTCGGGTTTGCTGTCATGGAACGTCAGTAAACCGCCACGACTCTTGATGCGTGCAGTATCAATCAAATACTGGGTGCTGGTCTCGATCAACATGATCTGAATCACGCCGCCGTCGATACCGAGACGATCCACCGCCTCCTCATCCAGCCACTCATCAGAGTTGCCGATACGGTCGTCAGCCTTGGCGAAACGGGTGTAGAGCAGATAATGCGCACCCGCGTCGCGGGCTTCGCCCATCGCTTGATCAAGGCCTTCCGGCGCACGGGCGCGGCGGACCATCGGGAAATATTCGACAAAGCCTTTGAACGCTTCTTCAGCGACCACGTTAGGACGCGGATACGAACCACCCGGCGGCGCAAACGCACCCTGGGCGATGTAGATAAACGAATCCGGCTGAATGCGGAAGTTGTTCACGCGGCGGCTGTCGCTGTGGTCCAGCAACCCCGCGTCGCTCATCTGATAGCGAGTGCCTTCGGCCATATCGCTGACAGTCATACAGCCGCCAAGCGCCAAAATGGCCAGCAGCAAAACCAGGCTACGCATCCTCATCCTCCAGAAGCCGGTGACGGAAAACCGGCGAATGGGCGTTGGATGCAGCTTTTGCGCCAGCTCGGGATCTTGGTGGCGTTATAGATCGCATTCGCGAGCAAGCTCGTTCCAACAGGGAAATGCATTCCGAATGTGGGAGCGAGCTTGCTCGCGAATGGGTTATTCAGCCGCCGATGATTTTCATGATGGTTGCGCCGCCCGAGAACGCCACTTCCTGCTTGTCGCCCAACGCCTTGACCAGCAAGCGCTGTAGCGCCGGCAGTGCCTGATGACGCGGTTTATCGAGCAGATCGCCGACATAGTGGCGGTTGCTCGACGACAGGCAACCATGCAGCCAGCCAGTTGAGGACAGGCGCAAGCGCGAGCAGGTCCGGCAAAACGGCACGCTCTCGTTGGCAATCACACCAAAGTTGCCCAACCCGGCAATTGCGTAACGCACGGCCGTAGCGTCCACGGGCGCATCGGTTTGCGCGTACTCGTAACGCTCGCCGATCAGCTCCAGCAATTGTTGAAGACTGACAAACTGTTGCAGGAAGGCATTGGAGTCTTTGGCCAGGTGGCCCATGCGCATCAGCTCGATAAAGCGCAGCTCATACCCACGCGCCAGGCAGTAATCGAGCAACGGCATGACCTGATCGAGGTTCTGGCCGCGCAACGGCACCATGTTGACCTTGATCTTCATTCCCGCTGCTGCGGCCTGATCCATGCCATCGAGCACGGTGGCCAGGTCGCCGCCACGGGCGATGCTGCGGAACGCGCCGGCGTCGAGGGTATCGAGAGACACGTTGATCCGGCGCAGACCGGCATCCAGAAGCAGCGGGAGTTTCTTGGCGAGGAGTTGACCGTTGGTGGTCAGACTAATGTCTTCCAGCCCCATCTTGCCGACGGCGGTCATGAACGATTCGAGTTTGGGGCTGACCAGCGGCTCGCCACCGGTAATGCGCAAACGCTCGATGCCAGCGGCTTCGATCAGATACGCCACGCCGCGTGCCATGGCTTCGGCCGACAGTTCATCCTGCGCAGCCACCAACCGCTTACCGTTAGGCACGCAGTAGGTACAAGCGTAATTGCAGGCTGAAGTCAGGCTGATCCGCAAATTGCGAAAACGCCTGCCTTGACGGTCAACGATCATGATCACTCCGGCAGAATAAAATCGAGCGACTAAAACTTGACTCACAAATCAAGTTTTAGCAAGCCCTATGCCTGAGTATATTCCTGCGGTACTGCGCCATGTAGCGAAATCATGGCGCAATAAAGCAGCTGAATGGCTCAGCTGCTTGGCGTTTCCGGGTCGCGTTTGCGCTTGTTGCCCATGCGTACGCCGATGTCCATCAGGAACTGGAAGAAACCTTCCTGATCTTCCAGCACATTGCTCCAGAACGGCGAGTGGTACAGCGCAACAGCGCCGTGCACCAATGCCCAGGCTGCGCAGTAGTGGAAGTAAGGCGGCACGTCTTCGAGCTTGCCTTCGCTGATGCGACCTTTGATCAGCAGCGTCAGGCGCTCGAAGTTCGAGGCGCGGATCTTGTGCAACTCCTCGACCATTTCCGGCACCTGATTGCCCTTGACCACCTTCTCTTCGAGGCGATCGAACAGACGGTAGCGCTGTGGATCGCGCATGCGGAATTCGAAGTAGGCACGGGACAGTGCTTCCTTGTCCTTGTCGACATCGGCCGAATGCAGCAGCTCGTTCAAATCGCGCTCGTAATCGAGCATCAGGCGTAGATAGATCTCAGCCTTGGACTTGAAGTGTTTGTAGATCGTGCCTTTGCCGATACCCACGGCATCAGCAATCATCTCGACGGTGACACTGTCTTCACCTTGGTCGAGGAACAGCTTGAGCGCGGTATCGAGAATTTCTTGCTCTCGGCGACGAAACTCACGGACCTTACGAGGTTCTTTGTGCATAAGAAAAGGTCTGAAGGGTCAAAATTCGAAGCCGCGTATTATGCCTAACTTGCGCAAAAATGCACGGATCATCCGACCACATCTGCGTTTCTTGTTCATTTTGAGAACGTTTGGGGCGCAATGAGAACTCAACTGAAGCAAACGTATTCCAAATTTGTTTAAAAACACCGACCGACTAACTGGACTGCACGCCAGACTGATCAATACTTCAACTGTCGGGCGACATCTCCCCCAAGTGTCGCGCCGATAAAGGTACCAACGGACCGCGTGCCTTTGTTTTACTCCTAATGGTCTTAACCCGGATTCACCCCCCAGAACCCGGGTTTTTTTTGCCTGCGATTTGGCGATCGCCCTACCGTATCAGCCAGAGGCTTTGACGTGAGCCAACGGGAACAAGCGTTTGAAGTTCTCCGTGGTCTGCTCGGCGAAGCGCTCGTAGCTCTCACCGCGCAGCATCGCCAGGAACTCAGCCACTTCGCGCACGTATTGCGGCAGGTTCGGCTTGCCGCGATAAGGGATCGGCGCCAGATACGGCGAATCGGTTTCAACCAGCAGACGATCCGCCGGGACCTTGCTGGCCACATCGCGCAAGGCGTCAGCATTGCGAAAGGTCACGATGCCCGACAGGGAAATGTAATAACCCATGTCCAGCGCAGCTTTGGCCATGTCCCAGTCTTCGGTAAAGCAATGCAGCACACCGGCCTGAGGCAACGCCGCTTCACGCAGCAGCTCAAGGGTATCGGCGCGGGCGCCGCGGGTGTGGATGATCACCGGTTTACCGGTCTGTTGAGCGGCTTGCAGGTGCAAGCGGAACGACGCCTGCTGCAACTCGGCGGCTTCAGGCTCGTAGTGATAGTCCAGACCGGTTTCACCAATCGCTACCACTTTCGGGTGATTAAGCTCATGCAGCAACCAATCCAGCGCAGGAGCGGCGCTGGGTTGTACATCGAGAGGATGCACGCCGACCGAGCAATCGACATCGTCGTAACGCTCGGCAAGAGCTTTGACGTCGGCGGCGTTGTCGGCGCTCACGCCGATGCACAGAAAATGCCCTACCCCTCGCTCGCGGGCGGCATCGAGTGCGGCATCCAGCGAGCCGTCATGGACGGCGAGGTCAAGGCGATCAAGGTGACAATGGGAATCTACGAGCATAAAAAGACGGCTACTTACATCGTATGAGTGGGACGGTCGGACTTGAGGGCTCCGGCCAGATGGGTTTCGATGCGACTGCGCGCGGTGTTGTCGCCATCATTGAACTGCACGCCGACACCCGCAGCGCGATTGCCTTGGGCACCTTTGGGCGTAATCCAGGTGACTTTGCCGGCGACCGGAATCTTTTCCGGCTCATCCATCAAGTTCAGTAGCATGAACACCTCGTCGCCCAACTTGTAGCTTTTGTTGGTCGGGATGAACAGGCCACCGTTCTTGATGAACGGCATGTAAGCGGCGTAAAGCACCGACTTGTCTTTGATGGTCAGGGACAAAATGCCGTTGCGCGGCCCCGGGCTGACGGGTTCATTCATGTTGACCTCCACTGCTGATGTTCAGAGTCTAGGCGCACACCGTCGTTCTTGCGGCAATCACCGTTGGCCAGGCAATCCCGCCCATTGCACTAACAGCGCCTCCAGCAACAGTGTCGGATTGAGGTTGGCCTTGCTCAACACTTTCTGTCGCTGCGCGAGAATCCAGTCCTGAATATCGAGCACTTTGCCTTGGGCGCTTTTCTGCGCCAGGTACTGCACCACTTTGCGCATATCGCTCAGACCAAGGCCCGCTTCATCCTGAGTCAGTTGATAACGCAGGATCAGGCTCGACCAGTCACAGAACCAGTCGAACAGGCGCAGCATCGGAATGCTTTTCCATTCTTCGGCCAATTGCGTGGGCGATTGCTGCTGCTTGAGCAACTTCTTCACCCCTTCGACCACTTGCGCGCGCTGTTCGCGAACGCCCTGGGACTGAAGCGTGACAGCCATCAACGGCGAACCAGCGGCCAGCGTCAGCAGTTCGACACGCTCCGCTTCGGAACACTCCGGCAGAGCCTGAGCCAGCCATTGCAGGCTCATCGCTTCGCCCGGCAGCGGGCAGGCCTGCTGCACGCAACGACTCTTGACCGTCGGCAACAAACGGCTCGGCTGGTGGCTGACGAGCAACAACACCGTATTGCCGGAAGGCTCCTCAAGGCTCTTGAGCAAGGCGTTGGCGGCGTTGATGTTCATCGACTCCGTGGGTTCGATCAGCACCACTTTGCGCCCGCCCAGTTGCGCGGTCTGCACCACGAAACTGACCAGATCGCGCACCTGATCGACCTTGATCGCCTTGTCGGCTTCTTCCGGTTCGAGAATGTAATTGTCCGGGTGACTGCCGGCCTTGAGCAGCATGCAGGATTTGCATTCACCGCAAGCCTCCGGCGTCGGGTGCTTGCACAACAGGCTGGCCATCAACCGCTCGGCCAGTGCGCGCTTGCCGATCCCGGCCGGCCCATGCAGCAGATAGGCGTGAGCATGCTGGCTACGTCCGGCCAGTTGCTGCCACAGGCTGTCTTGCCATGGATAGGCCTCAGCCACGGCTCAGCTCCAGCAAGTTCGGAATCAGGGTATCCAGCGATTGTTGAACCTTGACCAACGGCTGACCGGCATCAATCCGCACATAACGCGCAGGATCGGCTTCGGCACGCTTGAGGAATGCACTGCGCACTGCCTCGAAAAATGCCCGACCTTCCAGCTCAAAACGATCCAGACGACCACGAGCGCTGGCACGGGCCAGGCCGATTTCCACCGGCAGATCGAAAATCAGCGTCAGGTCCGGGCGCAGATCACCCTGCACGAACGCTTCCAGTGTCGCGATACGCTCCAGCGACAAACCGCGACCGCCACCCTGATAGGCATACGTCGAATCGGTAAAGCGATCACACAGCACCACCGCACCGCGTGCCAGTGCCGGGCGTATCACTTCGGCCAGATGCTGAGCGCGCGCGGCGAACACCAGCAGCAGTTCGGTATCCGGATTCATGACTTCGTCGGCCGGGGCCAGCAGCACATCGCGAATGCGCTCGGCCAGCGGCGTACCACCGGGCTCGCGGGTCAGCACAACCTCGACACCGGCGGCGCGCAAACGCTCGGCGAGGTATTCGCGGTTGGTACTCTTGCCGGCACCTTCCGGGCCTTCCAGGGTAATAAACAAGCCAGTCACAGGCAGTCCTTAATCAAAGTCATTGCGTGTTTTGTGGTGCCGCAGCGTCCGGGGTCGGCGCGGGTTCCTGAGCCGGAACCTGCGGCAGCGACTCGGGCGCGGTATCCGGTGATGCCGCAGGAGTCGCTTCATCGGTGGCCGGAGCTGATTCAGGCGTCGTCGTGGGCGCCGGGCTGGAGCGATAATCGGCACGGCGCTTCATCTGGAACTCGCGCACCGCATTGTTATGCGCATCGAGATCGTCAGAGAACACATGGCTACCGTCGCCACGCGCGACAAAATAGAGACTGGTGCCTCCCACCGGATTCAGCGCCGCGTGAATGGCTTCACGCCCGACCATCGCAATCGGCGTCGGCGGCAAGCCGGGAATCACGTAGGTGTTGTAGGGCGTCGGCTCCTTGAGATGAGCACGGGTCAACTTGCCGGTGTAGCGATCGCCCAAACCATAGATCACCGTCGGATCGGTCTGCAACTGCATGCCCAGTGCCATCCTGCGCACAAAAACCCCGGCAATTTCGCCGCGTTCCTGCGGTACACCGGTTTCCTTCTCGACCAGGGACGCCATGATCAGCGCTTGATAAGGTTCTTTGTACGGCGCATCGGCAGCGCGTTTTTCCCACTCTTTAGCCAGCACTTCGTCAAGACGCTCGAAAGACTTTTTCAGCAGTTCGGTATCGGACACGCCGCGCACGAACCGATAGGTATCGGGGAAGAAACGACCTTCCGGGAACAGACCTTTGTGGCCAATCTTCGCCATCACGTCGCTGTCGCTCAAACCATTGAGGGTCTGCTCGATTTTGTCATCCTTGGCCAGAGCGGCCCGCACCTGGTGGAAATTCCAGCCTTCAACCAGCGTCAGGCTGTACTGAACCACGTCGCCACGCTTCCACGAATCGATCAGACCGTTGACGGTCATGCCCGGCTGCATGCGGTATTCGCCAGTGTGGATCGGCGTGCCAGCAAGATTGAAACGCCAATAGACCCGTAGCCAGAAAGCGTCTTTGATGACGCCATCGCTTTCGAGTCCAAGGAAGGTACGGGTCGGTGTAGAGCCTTTCGGCACATCCAGCAGTTCTTCCTGCTTGATGTTCAGGGGCTGTTCCAGCGCGGAGTGAATCTTCCAGGCGCTAGCGCCCAACAGCAGCCCTGCCAGAACCAGTCCGGTTTCCAGCAGCAGCAAAAATTTACGTCTCACAAATCAGGCATCCAGTAGGGCGCGGGCAATGGTTTGCAGTTTACGGGTGAGCGGGCCAACCGGCCAGCTCAGTGCAGCGTAGGCGCGTACCGGCCAGACGCCATATACGCTGTTGCAGACAAACACTTCATCGGCCCATTGCAGCTGTTCAAGGCCGATATCGACGGTTTGGGTGGGGATGGCCAATGACTCGGCCTGAAACAATATTTCCGCGCGCATCACACCGGCGACACCGCAGCGTTTCAGATCGGGCGTGATCAACACTCCATCGCGCACCAGAAACAGGTTGCTGAACACACCTTCGATCACTCGACCTGCCTGATCGAGCATCAGGCCTTCGGCGTGTTCGCTGTCCTGCCATTCGGCGCGGGCGAGTACTTGTTCCAGGCGATTGAGGTGTTTGAGGCCGGCAAGCAACGGCTGTTTGGACAAACGCGTGCTGCACGGAAACAGGCGGACGCCCTGTTCAGCATGCTCAGCAGGATAAGCAGCGGGAGGGTTGCCTTGCAGAATGCGTCGGCCCGGCGCCGCAGGGTCTGGCGCGTAACCGCGCAAACCGTCGCCCCGAGTGAGGATGAGTTTGAGCACGCCCTCGCCCATCGCGGCAGCGTAACTTTGCAGCTCGTGGCGAATCAGTTCGATATCGACCGCGATGGCCAGACGCGAGCAGCCCTCGGCCAGGCGCGTCAGGTGTCGATCGAGCAATATCGGCTGACCGCCATGCACGGCGATGGTCTCGAACAGACCATCGCCGTAAGCCAGGCCGCGATCTTTCAGCGACAGAGTGTCAGCCGGTTGACCGTCGACCCAGCTGTCCATCAGCCTGCGAACCGACGGAACGCCAAGGTACCGTTGGTGCCGCCAAAGCCGAAGGAGTTCGACAATACGACATCGATGTCCATGTTGCGCGCGGTGTGCGGCACAAAATCGAGATCACAGCCTTCGTCCGGCTCATCAAGGTTGATGGTAGGTGGCGCCACCTGGCTGTTGATCGCCAAGATACTGAAGATCGCTTCGACCGCGCCCGCCGCACCCAAAAGGTGACCGGTCATGGACTTGGTGGAGCTGACCGCCAGCTTATAGGCGTGATCACCGAACACCGACTTGATCGCGTTGGCCTCGGCAAGGTCGCCGGCCGACGTCGAGGTACCGTGAGCGTTGATGTATTGCACTTGATCGACGTTGATTTTCGCATCGCGCAAGGCGTTAGTGATGCAGCGCGCTGCACCCGCGCCGTCGGCAGGTGGCGAAGTCATGTGGAACGCATCGCCACTGGTGCCAAAACCGATCAGCTCGGCGTAGATGGTCGCGCCGCGCGCCTTGGCGTGTTCGAGTTCTTCGAGCACCAATGCGCCGGCACCGTCGGACAGCACGAAACCGTCACGCCCCTTGTCCCAGGGACGACTGGCGCGGGTGGGCTCGTCGTTGCGGGTCGACAGCGCACGGGACGCGCCGAAGCCACCCATACCCAGACCGCAAGCAGCCATTTCGGCACCGCCGGCAATCATCACGTCGGCTTCGTCGTACATGATGTTGCGCGCCGCCATGCCGATGCAGTGCGTACCGGTGGTGCATGCAGTGGCGATGGCGTAGTTAGGCCCCTGTGCCCCCAGATGGATGGACAGGAAACCGGAAATCATATTGATGATCGAGCCTGGCACGAAGAATGGCGAGATTCGACGCGGGCCCGTCTCATGCAGAGTACGGCTGGTTTCTTCGATGTTGGTCAGACCGCCAATACCCGAACCCATGGCCACGCCAATGCGTTCACGGTTGGCGTCGGTGACTTCCAGGCCAGCGTTGCGTACAGCTTGAAAGCCTGCCGCGAGACCGTACTGAATGAACAGGTCGAGCTTGCGCGCTTCCTTGACCGACAGGTATTCCTCGACATTGAAGCCCTTTACCGAGCCGCCAAAGCGGGTGGAATAGGCAGATAGGTCGGTGTGTTCGATCAGACCAATGC